>CALDHJ010000159.1 GCA_937941555.1 uncultured Granulosicoccaceae bacterium
GGCACCCATCTGAGCTGGCTGCGCGATGCCAACAGCGCGCTGCCCGTTGCCATTCCGGAAGGCTACACACGGGTCAGTGGCGTGACCGTGCAAAACGCCGACGCCTTCTGGCGTGAGCTCGCATCTGAAACAACACAAGCCCGTCCCGTACTCTATCTGCACGGCTACAATGTCGGCTTTGCCCGCGGCTGCCGGCGCGTGTCGCAATTCCAACGCGCGATCAACCGCAACGGCCGCGTGATCCTCTTCAGCTGGCCGTCAGACGGCAATCCCGCGCGCTACACCCACGACGAAGCCGACATCGGCTGGAGCGAAGCCGGCCTCGCGGCGGTGTTCGAGCAACTGCAACAGCGGTTTGGCCCTGGCGGATTCGACGTGATTGCGCACAGCCTCGGCAGTCGGGCGGCATTGCGTGTCGCAGCCAGGCTCGGCGCGGCCAATCCCACACGTCCTGCCATCGGCCAACTGCTCTTCATCGCAAGCGACGTCGACGCGGCGTTGTTTCGCCACAACCTGCCGGCGCTTCGCGCCGCCGCCCAGCGTGTCAGTGTGATCGCCAACGATCAGGACCTGCCGCTCAAGCTCTCACGGGAACTGCACGGCGAGGCGCGCCTGGGCGAAGTGGGGCCCCACCTCGATGCGCTGCCCGGCGCCGATGTCTATGACCTGAGCGCGCTCGGCATGCGCGGTTCCACCGGCCACCTCTACCACCTCAATCACCCGGACGTACAGGCCTTGATCCGGTCAGTGCTCGTCGGTGTCCCGTCAGCAGACATCGCGCGTGAGCCGATCCGTCTGCGCGGCCGCTAGGCGCCCGGACGCCCGCCATTTCAGGGTCGTACTTCTTCTGGCGGGCGGTACTCAAAGCGCACCCGCCACATGACAAGACTGGCAAAGGCGCAGTAGAGCACACTGCCCCACAGCAGCGCCGACCAACCCCAACCGGCGTCGAGCACTGCGCCGAACACAACCGGCCCGAGCGCTGAGCTGAACACCATGAACGCGTGGTTGAAAGACCGTACTGCTCCGAGGTGGGCGGTGCCGTAGAGTTCGACCCAGAGCGAGCTCAGGGTCGGGCTCATGAACCCGACACACGCTCCCATCAAAGCAAAGTAGCCGTAGTGTCCGCCGGGCACGTCGAGCCCGAGCAACACCAGCGGGCTAACGATCAGGGGCAAGAGACCAAAGCGCACGAGTGCACCACCGCTGTAGCGATCGACCAGCACCCCGGTGCCGAGCGACACCAGCACCACCGACACCGAGTACACCGCCACCCCGGACGCCCAGAAGAGAAACGGCACCGCCTGATGCGCGGCAAGACTCTGCTGGTGAAAAAAGAGCGCTGTCACAATACAAGGCTGCGCGAGCATCATCGGCAGAAGTGACCGGTAGCGCCAATCGCGCAAAACCATCCGCAGCGGCCAGCTCTGCTGCAAACCGGCCCGCTGTTGCAGACCATCGGGCACCGCTCGGGTACGGGCGGGCCAGATCAGGAGCAGGCCCAGGGCGAGAATGCCAACCTGCAAGAGCGCCGCGAGCCCCCAGGTCGAGCGCCAGCCCACGGTAGCGATGGCCGCCACCACCAGCGCCGGGAACACCACCTCACCAAGTGAGTAGCCCATACCGGTAATGCTCAGCGCGCGCCCGCGCACTGTGTCGGTGTGGCGGCTGACCGTAGTGACGGCGACGTGCCCCGACAACCCCTGGCCAAACAACCGCAACAGAAAGAACACACCGGCGAGCGCCACCGCACTCGGCACCGCCGACGCGGCAAGGCACGCCAGCACCAGGCCCGTCATCACGAGCGCGGTGTAGCGTCTGAGGTCCATCCAGTCGATCCATCGCCCGACCCACACCAGCGTCGCCGCGCTCGCGAGCGTGCCACAGGCATAGAGCAGCCCGATGTCACCGTGACTCAGGTCGAACGCGTGGCGGAAACTCTCGTTGAAGAGGGAGATGAAATGCGTCTGACCGAAGCTACTGGAGAAACTCAACAGCATTCCGAAAGACAGGATGCGCCAGGGCACGGCGGACACTCACACAGGGGCAACGCGCCATCATACCCACCGCGCCGGGATTCCGCTCGCACAGACATCAGAGCAGCCGATCACCGCTCGCGGCGTGGCACCCGGACAGTATTGTTGGTGTCGCGGTTGCCGCGCACCAGTTCATCACCGTACTCGCGGGTGCGGCGTTTGGCCTCGCGGTCGTAGAGCACCACATTCACCGCAGCCGCGAGATTCAGGCAACCCGTGGTCGGCACGTACACGACAGCATCGGCCTGGTCGATCAGCGCCTGATCCAGCGTGCCATCCTCGGGGCCGAAGGCGTAAAACGCCTGGCTCGGGTGCACGAAATCTGGTAACGCCGTGGCCCCCTCCACCCATTCGACACAGACCAGCGCCGAGTCGCCGCACGCCGCGACCAGGCTGTCTACGTGTTGCGGCGTCATCGCATCCCCAACGCGGCGCGTGTCGGTGTGATAGCGCGAGGCCCGCGCGAAGCGCGTACCGGTGAAGAACACACCGTCGCCCTCGAAGCACCCGACCGCGCGCAACACGGCGCCCACGTTGGCCGGGCTCTTGGGATTGAGCAATCCGACGTCCACACGCCCCGATTTCATATTCGATTCACCGCACTTGCCAGGCACCGAGTGTAGGCGAGGCGTCCCGGTCGTCCCGTTCGGGGGATCGGCGTACCATGATGCGGACCACACCGCCCTCACTCCCATGACCCGCAAGATCATCCACATCGACATGGACGCCTTCTACGCGTCGGTCGAGCAACGCGACAATCCGGCCCTGCGTGGCCAGCCGGTGGTCGTCGGCGGGCAACCGGGCAACCGCGGCGTGGTGGCGGCGGCAAGCTATGAAGCACGCGTGTTCGGCCTGCGCTCGGCGATGCCGACAGCCAAGGCCGTCCGCTTGTGCCCGCACGCGGTGTTCGTGCGGCCGCGCTTCGAACACTACCGCGCCGTCTCGGAGCAGATTCGCGCGGTCTTCCGGCGCTACACCGACCTCATCGAACCGCTGTCATTGGACGAGGCCTACCTCGACGTCACCGCAACCGTCGGCGACGGCACGGCGAGCGAGCTTGCGCGCCGTATCCGCGCCGACATCCTCGAGCACACAGGCCTCACGGCCTCGGCCGGCGTCTCGTACAACAAGTTCCTCGCCAAGGTCGCATCCGACATAAACAAACCCGACGGCCAGTGCGTGATCCCGCCCGAACGCGCCGAGCGCTTCATTGCACAACTCCCGGTCGGCGCCTTCCACGGCGTGGGCAGCGCCACTGAGGCCCGTCTCCACGCGCTCGGCATCGAGACCGGCGCCGACCTTGCGCGCTGGGGCGAGGCGGCGTTGGTGCGGCAGCTCGGCAAGAACGGCAGCTGGCTGCACCGCATCGCGCGCGGGATCGACGAGCGCCCGGTCGAGCCACACCACGAGCGCCGATCAATCGGCAGCGAAACCACCTTCCTCGCCGACGAACACGACCGCGACGCGATGCTGATGCGCCTGCGCGATCAGGCCGACGAGGTCGCCACCAGCTTGCAGAAACACCAGCTTCTCGCCGGCACCCTGGCGATCAAGGTGCGCTACCCGGATTTCACGTCCGTGACGCGGCAGTGCAAGTTGGCACCGGCGACAGATCAGGCAGAGGACATGGTGCCGCTGTTGCCTTTTCTACTGGAGCGTACCGAGGCCACTGCGCAAGGTGTTCGTCTGCTCGGGGTGTCGGTTGCCGGGCTGATCGACCCCGATACCCGTCAACCCGTGCAACTGAACCTGCCACTCGAAACACGGTAGGGCATCGGTCGCGGCCACAGGGCCACGCAATCGCACGCCCTGTGGGTGGCGCAGTGGGGTGGAATGGGTACCTGAAACCGGCGACATCGCGTGGATGCCGCCTCGGTCAAAACCGGCTCTGGCCACGGTGAGACGCGGCCCGGTCAGTCGCTAACGTTCGTTTTCCGTTCGCTTGTGAATCGTCAGCGTGTCGCGCATGCTCGTGACCGCTTTCTCGGTCTCGATACTGAGGTTGCGCACGGCCGTTGCGATCACGGCAAACGCCGCCCCGTTCTGGCCGAGCCGTGCGGCTTCCACCGCCGCGTTGAGCGAAATCATCTTGATCCGGGAGGAAATGGATTCGACGTTGGTCAGGGTGCGATTGAGGAAATCCATCGCCTCGTTCATCGCCTGTGCCTGGCGGTCGCGGTCATCACGGTATCGGGTATAGAAATCGGTCTTGATGCCGTTCAGTGATTTCGCCAGAGGGCCCGCCACTAGGTCGGCCAGGCTGCTCAACTCGATGTGAGAGAGCGTGCTGCCCTCGGCGAGGCGATCGATAAGCTTGGCCGCGCGCTGTTCGAATTCACACACGGTCGGGTGCGAATCGGCGAGGCTGAATTCCGGCACCGTGGCCGACTCGGCCCGCTCACTGCGCAGCAACTCCTCGAGTCCGGCTGTGATCTTGGCGGTGTTCTTGTTGAGTACGGCAAACGACTTCTGAATCTTCTCGAGCAACGACTGCAGTTCGGAGTCGCTTTCGCTTCGCGCAGCCACCGCCAGATACATCACGACCTTGTGCGAGAGCATGCGTTGGCTCCCGCTTGTATTAACCAGTTCACCGAAATCCACGTCGGCGTTTGATGACCGTCCCATGTGCCTTCCATGTCACATTGCCACGGCGGCATGCCGCGGTCTCCGCGACTGTAAAAGCAGGAACGATTCCACAACGGCGGACACTGCGCGAGCGTTTCGGAATACCGGTCGATCTCCGCGCAATAACCGACAGATCGAACACAAAACACGTCTGCAAGAGCAGCTCGACAGCCGGTGTGGGCGGCAAAAACCTGCCTGTCAGTGATCCGCGACCGCGTGTGCGTTCATGGTCAACAACTCGTACTGGGCCGCGCTTTCGCGCGCCTCGCCGACCACGATCTCGACGTCCCACCGCACTTCGCCGTAATCCGGATTACGGGGCTTCTTGGATTTCACGGTCAGCCGCACGGCGATGGTCTCGCCGAGCTCGACCGGTTTGAGAAAGCGCAGGTTGTCGAGCCCGTAGTTGGCGAGCGTCGGCCCCTTCTCCGGCGAGACGAACAAACCCGCGGCAAACGACAACAGCAAATAGCCGTGGGCAACCCGGCCGGGAAAAAACGGGT
>CALDHJ010000160.1 GCA_937941555.1 uncultured Granulosicoccaceae bacterium
AACGGCGTGACACCGCGTCGCTGGCTGAAAGCCTGCAATCCAAGGCTCGCGTCCCTGCTCGATGAGACTGTGGGCGACACTTGGCCAACTGACTTAAAGCAGCTTCGCCAATTGCAAGATCACGCTGACGACCCAGTCTTCCAACACCGATTCCTCGAAATCAAGCAGCAAAATAAGCACGAGCTGGTTGACGTCATCCGGGACCTCACTGGCATCGAAGTCAACCCCAACGCGCTCTTTGACGTGCAAATCAAGCGGTTGCACGAGTACAAGCGCCAACACTTGAATTTGCTGCACATCCTGACGCTGTACCACCGCATCTTGCAAAACCCTGATTTGGATGTGCACCCAAGAGTTTTTCTGTTCGGCGCCAAAGCGGCGCCTGGCTACAAACTCGCAAAAGACATCATCTACGCCATCAATCGCGTGGCCGAGCGCATCAACGCTGACGAACGCGTGGGTGACAAGCTCAAAGTTGTGTTTCTACCAAACTACCGCGTCAGCCTTGCCGAAAAAATGATCCCAGCCGCCGACGTCTCAGAGCAGATATCAACAGCAGGTAAAGAAGCCTCCGGCACCGGCAACATGAAACTCGCGCTGAACGGTGCGGTGACCGTTGGCACACTCGATGGCGCCAACATCGAAATTGCTGAGGAAGTGGGTGCGGACAACATTTTCATTTTTGGCCTCACTGTCAATGAAGTGAAGGACCTGCACTCGCGTGGATACAACCCTTGGGATCACTACCACGCCAACGCAGAATTGCGCACAGTGCTGGATTGGCTCGGCGGTGATCACTTCACCCCAGAACAGCCCGGCGCCTTAGCTGCTATTCGACACAGCCTGCTCGATCACGGCGACCCCTATCTGTGCCTTGCAGACTACGAGGGCTACATCAAAGCCCAAGAAGACATCAACATCGCATTCCAAGACCGTAAACGCTGGGCACGCATGGCGATCCTGAACACCGCGCTGAGCGGCAAGTTCAATTCTGATCGATCCATAGAGGATTACGTGCGCAACATCTGGCATCTCGACCGCTGTAAACAATCCGACCTCGCAGCAGCTCGCAAAGCCAGCTGATCCAAAGATAAGACCACCGCCATCTCAAGCAGCGCACTCCAGATAGTGCGCTGCTTGCGTTGCACTATAGTGTTTTCACCCCCCTGTCTCAGAGACTGACCCGTGACGCGAGCTGATCAAGCTGACATCGACGCGATAGCGCACGCCGAACACGCAGATCCGTTCCGCTGGCTAGGCTTCCACAAAGCTGACAAAGGCTGGGTTGCGCGTACAGTGCAACCGGGCGCGAACCGAGCGGTACTGCTTGTAGGCACCGCGGCAAAGCCTTTGCGCGAGGCAGAATGTATACACCCGAGCGGTATTTTTGAAGTCGAGCTCAGCAGCGCTCCGCCGGGCTTGCAATACAGCTGGGAGATACACTGGCCGCACACAGAACCACAACCTGTTGCAGACCCATGGCATCTAGCCCCCCAACTCGGCGAGCTCGACCTCCATTTGCTGCGCGAAGGCACCCATAAGTCACTTGGACAGGTCCTCGGTGCACACGCCGTCACGGTAGACAACCACGCAGGTGTTAGATTCGCCTTGTGGGCTCCCAATGCACTGAACGTGTCCGTGGTTGGCGACTTCAATGGCTGGAATCGCATTGGCCACCCGATGCGACACCGCGGTGACAGTGGCGTGTGGGAACTGTTTATTCCAGGTGTGACACCGGGTGCGCGCTACAAATTTGCATTGCGCGCGCAAGACGGACAATGGCTTCCAGAAAAGGCAGACCCCTGTGCACGCCAAGCGGAGTTTCGACCCGCGACAGCGTCTATTGTTGCGAACCCAACGCCCTATCACTGGCGCGACGCAGACTGGCTTGCAAACCGCGGAGAGACCCAAGCGACACGCTCGGCGGTCAGCATTTACGAGATTCACCCCGGGTCGTGGCGGCGTGTGCCAGAAGAAGCAAACCGGCCGCTCAACTTCCGCGAGCTCGCCAACACGCTGGTGCCCTATGTGGTCGACTTGGGGTTCACGCACATACAACTCATGCCAATCAGCGAGTATCCCTTTGATGGTTCGTGGGGTTATCAACCCACAGGCCTTTTCGCGGTCAGCAGCCGCTTTGGCACACCGGAAGACTTTTGCGCTTTCGTCGAAGCCTGTCACAGCGCCAACATCGGTGTTCTACTCGACTGGGTACCCGGCCATTTCCCGAACGATTCACACGGCCTCTCCCAATTCGACGGCACCGCACTCTACGAGCACGCCGACCCACAGCGCGGATTTCACCCGGACTGGAACACCCTGATCTACAACTACGGTCGCACCGAGGTGGTCAATTTCCTGACTGCCAATGCACTGCACTGGTTAGATCAATACCACCTCGATGGCTTGCGGGTCGACGCAGTGGCGTCGATGCTCTACCTCGACTACTCACGCGAGCCTGGCCAATGGCAACCAAACGCACACGGCGGCCGTGAGAATCTCGAGGCAGTCGCATTTTTGCAAGGCGTCAATCGAGAGGTCTACGCGGCCCACCCCAGCGCCATGACTGTGGCAGAGGAGTCGACCAGTTGGCCGGGTGTCACGCGCGCAGTACACCACGACGGGTTGGGCTTTGGGTACAAGTGGAATATGGGCTGGATGAACGACACGCTGCGCTACATGGCGCGCGACCCAATCCACCGTGCACACCACCACAATGAACTCACGTTTGGGCTTGTCTACGCCTTCAGTGAAAATTTTGTGTTACCGCTTTCGCACGACGAAGTGGTGCACGGCAAGGGGTCGTTGATTGGGAAAATGCCTGGTGACCCGTGGCAGAAGTTCGCGAACCTGCGCGCTTATTTCGGCTTCATGTGGACGCAGCCGGGCAAGAAATTGTTGTTTATGGGAGGTGAGTTCGCGCAAAACGCTGAATGGAACCACGATAGCAGCCTCGACTGGCACTTGCTCGACACCCCTGCGCACGCAGGCGTACAACGGCTAATCAAAGACCTAAACGGCCTGTATCGCAGTGAGCCAGCGTTGCACCGAGACGACCTCGGCGCGCAGGGATTTTCGTGGGTCGATGCCGACGACAACACCAACTCAACGCTGACTTATTTGCGCTGTGATGACGCAGGTAATCCGCTGCTCGTGGTCTGCAATTTCACACCAACACCGCACACTCACCGCCAAATCGGCGTCCCAGTCGCCGGCTTCTGGCGTGAATGCGTGAACACCGATGCCGCACTCTATGGCGGCAGCAATTACGGCAATGCAGGTGGCTGCCACACGCAGGAGATTTCAAGTCACGGTCAGGCTCAGTCCTTGCTGCTGAACATCCCACCACTTGCGACAATCGTGCTAAAACCTGACCGCCCGTGAACCACAGAATTCAGTCGGGCCGACCCTGGCCACTTGGTGCCCACTGGGACGGCACTGGCGTCAATTTCGCCCTGTTCTCCGCGCACGCAGAACGCGTGGAGCTCTGTTTGTTCGACCCGCGTGGTCGACACGAAGTGGCGCGCCTCACACTGCCCGAGAACAGTGGCCACATCTGGCACGGCTACCTACCTGAGCTGCGGCCAGGTCAACTCTATGGATACCGTGTTCACGGCCCTTACGAACCCGAACTCGGTCACCGCTTCAACCCCAATAAATTGCTGATTGATCCCTACGCACGCGCACTCTCGGGTGCATTGAAGTGGTCAAACAGCCAACTCGGCTACCGCGCAAACAGCAGCCAGGCCGACCTGAGCTTCGACCGCCAAGATTCACAGCGCGGCGTGCCAAAATGCGTGGTTGTCGATCCGAGCTACCAATGGGGCCAACACCGCCGGCCGGATACGCCGTGGAGTCAAAGCTGCATTTATGAAATGCACTTGCGTGGCTTTACCATGCAACACCCGGCTATTGGCGAGGCTGAGCGCGGCACCTTCACTGGGCTCGCTGATCACCAAGTTATCGCCTACCTCAAAGCGCTCGGGATTACAGCAGTTGAATTACTGCCCGTGCACGCCTTCGTCGATGACCGTTTTTTGTGCAACAAGGGCCTGGTCAACTACTGGGGCTACAGCACCCTCAATTTCTTCGCACCAGAACAACGCTACCTCGGACCCAGCGGCATCAACGACGTCAAGCGCGCTGTCGCCAAACTTCATGACGCCGGCATCGAGGTCATTTTGGACGTGGTGTACAACCACACCTGCGAAGGCAGCGAGCTCGGCCCGACCTTGAGCTTCCGCGGCATCGACAACGCAAGTTACTACCGCCTGATGCCCGACAACCCGCGTCACTACATCAACGACACAGGTTGCGGCAACACCCTCAACACCGCCAACCCGCACGTGATGCGCATGGTGTTGGACAGCCTGCGCTATTGGGCTGAGGACATGCAAATAGACGGCTTTCGTTTTGATCTCGCCAGCGTGCTCGGTCGAGAGCAGGCTGGCTTTGATCCCAACGGCGGGTTTTTCGATGCCATTCGTCAAGACCCTGTGCTCGCCACGCGCAAGCTGATCGCCGAGCCGTGGGACATTGGCCCCGGGGGCTATCAACTTGGCAATTACCCTACGCCGTTCGGCGAGTGGAACGACCGCTTTCGAGATTGCGCGCGGCGCTACTGGCGCGGTGAACACGGTGTCATGCGGGAGCTCGCCGACAAACTGCTCGGCTCGGCAAGCCACTTCGACCACAGTCGCCGCGCGCCGTCAGCAAGTGTCAACTTTATCACTGCCCACGACGGCTTCACGCTCGCAGACTTGGTGAGCTACGAGCACAAACACAACGACACCAACGGCGAAGACAACCGAGACGGCCATGACGGTAATCACAGTTGCAATCACGGCGTTGAAGGGCCGACCGACGACCCCACTATCCTCGCGCGGCGGGCTCAACACCGGCGCAACCTCATTGCAACCCTGTTCGTGGCACAGGGCACTCCGATGTTGCTCGCAGGCGATGAAATGGGACACAGCCAGGGCGGCAACAACAACGCCTACTGCCAGGACAATGCCACCACCTGGATCGACTGGGAAGCCATCGACGACGAACTGTTGCTGTTCAGTCAACGCCTGATCGCCTTGAGGCGTGACCACATCGCCCTGCGCCAGCCGCGCTTTCTGCACGGAACGGTACGCGAGGGCGACGACTTGCCCGATGTGAGTTGGGTTGCACCCGATGGGGAACACATGGACGAGGACGCCTGGCACGGTGGCCAGACGATCGGCATGCTGCTCGCCGGTCAGTCCAACGGCTCGAACGGGCGAGACGACCCCTTCTCGGGCTACCCGTTGCTGGTCATGATCAACGGTGCAGACGAGGCTGTCTTGTGGCAATTGCCACCACAGAACGGTCGCTGGTTGTGCGTGATGCACACCGATGCACAACATTGGCGCGAGCCCGCGAGCGCCGCGGTTGTCGACGGCAGCACGCGACTACCGGCGCGTTCCACTGCCGTCTACCGATTGCACAACGGTCTCAATCGGTGACGGCGCTCTGGTCACTCGCGGACGCGGTCGGCATCGAGCGTGATTACTGGGACATCTACGGCCAACAACACCACCTCGACGCCGACACCTGCGCGCGCCTTCTGACCAGCATGGGCTTTGATGTCGCCAATGAGGAGGCAGCGTCCCGCAGCCTGCTCGACCACACGCTGCGTAACTGGCGACGACCGCTCGCGCCGGTGAAGGTGCTCGCTGCCGAGCGCGATGACCACGCCGTCGAGTTGGTGGCACCGGCCGATGCACCCGACACTGTGATGCACTGGCGGCTCGAACAGGAAGACGGTTTGCGCCACCGCGGGGAGCTGCGACTGGGACAGCTGCAGGAAATCGAGCGGCGTTCCGTTGATGAGCAAGATCGCGCACGCTATCGCTTGCCGTTGCCACCGTACCTGCCTCTGGGCTACCACGATCTGCGCCTGACGCAGATCGGCGATGACGCAACGGCCTCGATGTGTCGACTCATCGTCGCCCCCGACACCTGCTACCCCGTCGCCCCGCACCCGACCGGCAAGCGCCATTTCGGCTTCGCCGCGCAGCTGTATTCACTCCGGAGCGAGAGCAACTGGGGCATGGGCGACTTCAGCGACCTCGCCGCGCTCGCACGTGTCGCCGCGGACCAGGGGGCAACTACCCTTGGCCTGAACCCTTTGCACGCGAGCTACACCGGACACGCGCACCACATCAGCCCCTATTCGCCGAGCAACCGCGGTTTCCTCAACCTCGCCTACATCGACGTCGAGGCGGTCGCGGACTACAACGCCTGCCCCGATGCCCAGGCGCACGTGGCACGAGACAGCTTCCGCGCGGCGCTGCAGTCGGCCCGCGAAAGCGAACAGGTCGACTACGGCGGTGTGTGGCAGCTCAAGCGCGACGTTCTGCGACAGCTGTTCGACCATTTCAAGGGACACGATCTCGCGACAGACAGCCCTCGGGCTCAGGCCTTCGAGTCCTTCTGCAGTGAACGCGGGCCGGCCTTGCAGAACCAGGCGTTGTTCGACGCGTTGTTCGACCATTTCTACCGCGAAGACAGCGGGCGCTGTGGCCGTCAGAGCTGGCCAGACGGTTTCGCATCCCCGTCCGACACCGGAAGCCGCGAATTCGTGCAGGCGCACCCCGACGCCGTTTTGTTCCAGTGCTACCTGCATTGGATTGCCGAGGACCAGTTGCGTGATGCAACCAACGTGTGCAGTCGAGTCGGCCTGTCAATGGGCCTGTACCTCGACCTCGCAGTCGGTTGCGACGCGGGCGGCGCCGAGGTGTGGGCCGACCCGGCGGCCTTTGCCAACGGCGTCTCGGTGGGGGCTCCACCCGACCAATTGAGCCCGGCGGGACAAGCCTGGGGGCTGACCCCGCTCAACCCGATTACGCTTGAGGAGCGCGCCTACGAGCCCTTCGTGCGCGTGTTGCGCGAGAACGCACACCTCGCCGGCACACTCCGCATCGACCACGTGCTGGGATTGAAGCGCCAGTTCTGGGTCCTCGACGGCGAGCGCGCTACATCCGGTTGTTATGTTCGCCAACCGCTCGACGACTTCCTGCGACTGGTGGCCCTGGAATCGCAGCGCGCCCGCTGCGCAATCGTCGGTGAAGCACTCGGCACTGTCCCCCCCGGGTTCGAAAACCGCCTCGATGAGAGTGGTTTGCTCGCCTACCGCGTGCTCTACTTCGAACGCTGGGAGAGCCTGCTGTTCAAACGACCCGACGCCTACCCGGAACGCGCGCTGGTGACAGCCTCGACACACGACCTGCCGACCGTCGCCGGTTGGTGGCGAGGACGTGAGATCGACTGGATGGACAGGCTTGGCATGTTTCCTGGCGAAGCACAGGCATACGCGGCACGCGCCCAGCGACACGACGACCGCCACCGTTTGCTCGCAGCGCTTGTCGACGCCGGTACCCTGTCCCCCGATCACGGCATCGATGCCAACAACCCCGAGCCCACGCCTCAGCTTTTGTGCGCGGTGCAGGGTTACCTGACCGCCAGTACCGGCAGTTTGATGGTCATCCCGGTCGAGGATCTGTTGGGCCTCGAAGAGCAGGTCAACCTGCCCGGCACTGTCGATGAACACCCCAATTGGCGGCAGAAGCTTCCCTGCTCGCTGACCGCGCTCTTCGAGCAACCTCTCGCGCAGGCCATGACCGAACGCCTGCGCATGGGCTGATCCCGCTCGACGGTGGCGCGAACACACCACCAACGCTCAGCAGACCGCCTTTAGACACAACACATTGATCTTTTCCCGGCTCCCGTGGTCAAGTGTCTCTGACGGACACAGACTGCAGGAGCCTCCCATGCCACCGACCCGCCGACGTCTGCTGCGCACCACCACCGGCCTGATCACATCGCTTGCGACAGCGCGCGCCATGGCCAACGTGCAGACCCCACGCGCCGCAGAAGGCCCGTTCTATCCGCGGCCCTCGATGCGACCTGACAACATCGACAACGATCTGGTGCGCGTCAGCGGCCAGGTGCAGCACGCTGGCGGCGCGATCGTGCGCCTCACCGGTCGCATCAAGAACGCCGCGGGTGAGCCGCAGCCGGGGCTGCGTATCGAAATCTGGCAATGCGACGCCCAGGGCCGCTACCTTCACACCAGCGACCGCCAGGCCATCGTGCACGACACCGGCTTTCAGGGCTTCGGACACGACATCACCGACACCGCCGGAACGTATCGGTTTCGCACCATCAAACCGGTCGCGTATCCGGGTCGAACGCCGCACATCCACGTCAAGGTGCTCGACGGCAGCCGCGAACGGCTAACCACACAGTTCTATCTGAAGGATCACCCGGCCAATGCCCGGGACGTGCTGTACCGCCGGCTGTCCGGTGCGCAAGCCGCCGCAGTGGACATGGTGTTTGACGAGACGCAGCCCGAGCCCGTGGCCCAGGTCAACATCGTGGTCTGACGGCCCGGTCTCGTCGCCTGCGAACTGTCGCTAACACGGCGCCGGTTCCAGGGCTGCAATAATATTCAGACCGCAGCCTGCTCGGTGAACGGACCGTCGCCATATCGACAGGCAACTTCTCTGAACGCCTCCTCGCAGGCCACAAAGGCATCGACCACATCCGGGTCAAACTGGCTGCCCCGCCCGTCGAGAATGATGGCGCGTGCGTCAGCGTGGCTCATCGCCGGCTTGTAGACCCGCTTGCTGATCAACGCATCGTAGACGTCAGCAACCGCCATCAAGCGCCCACACAGCGGGATGTCCAAACCCGCCAATCCGGCCGGGTACCCCTTGCCGTCCCAGCGCTCGTGGTGGGTTGCAACCACATCCTTGGCAAAACTCAGAAAGTGCGATTCGCCCAGTTCGGTCTCGACCACTTCGAGCGCCTGCACACCGAGCAGCGTATGGGTCTTCATTACCGCGTATTCGTCATCCGTCAACTTGCCGGGCTTGAGCAACACGCTGTCGGGAATACCGACCTTGCCGATGTCGTGCAAGGGCGTTGACTTGGTGATCAGTTCAATGACATCCGGCTGCAACTGGTCTCTGAAGGCAGGCCGGGTGGCGAGGTGGTCGGCGAGCACTTTCACGTAGTGTTGCGTTCGCATGATGTGGGCGCCGGTCTCGTTGTCGCGCGTCTCGGCAAGTGATGCGAGCGACAGGATGGTGGCATCCTGCGTGCGCTGCAACTCCGCAGATCGCGCAGCAATGGTCTGGATCATCGCGTTTGTGTGGCGCGCGATATCGCCGAATTCGTCGTTGCTGACAACCGGTACCGCGTCGGCGTAGTCACCCCCCGAGACCCGTTCGAGCGTGTCCTTCTGGTTGCCGAGGTAGAACGCCAACACACGCGAGCTCGACGTCATGACCTTGTAGATGTATCCGGTCATGATGGCCACGACAAAAATACATTCGAACAGGATGGCCGACTTGACCTCCGACACTTCGGCCAGCGATTGCCGCCACGACAGGTACAACAGCTGTTTGTTGATCAGCAGCACCAACACCGTTGCGACCACCAACACACAGACAAAGGACATCACAAAGAGACGACGGGAAAAAGACTGACGCGCCGCGTCAATCTGCACGTTGATGCCCTTACGCTTGCACCAGCGCCCCACCGAAAGCTCTTCTGTCAGCAAGGCGTCCATCGCGATGAAGACCCCGATCGCGGCGGTGCCCAGCAAGACCTTGAGGCCGCTGTGGCTCTGCAACGGAAACTGGTAGACGACATGGTTGTAGGCCGCGATAGAGAAACCGACCGACATCAGCGTGATCCACTCGATCGCCGCTACGCGACGCGGGCGCGTGTGCACCATCCGATCCCCCAACAGCACCTGGCGCGCCACGGCACGCAGGATAAGACCGGTGGCAAAGGCAACGGCAATCGGCGCGATCAACTGCACGAGACTGAGATTTTCGATCAACGGGCACACCGCGCCGCCATAGAGCGCAAGCAGCCCACCGGCCACACCGTAGTGCACGACATTCCACGTGTCGGATTTCATCAACACACCCCACAGGCCAGGTACCGGCTCGGGCACCGGCGGCAATTCCGGATCAGACAGGGAGCCGGTCACAGCCGGTTTTTCCCCTCGACTCTTTGGCCTATCGGACCTGAACGAGCAATTCTTTATGCCGACCCAGGGCGTTCACCGACGCGGATTGCCCAAGGAGGTTGCCCGCTGTCCGCCATTACTTGCGTTGCGCGGCGCGCCAGACCCAGGGTGTCTGGTGCAACCCGCCGGACTGCCAGAGACCCTGGCCGGATTCGCGGGCAGTGGCTTCAGCCGCGTGGTGTGGCCACCGCTCGGGGCAGTAGGTTGGGTAGGCAACCGCCCACCCCGCCTCCACCATGCGCTCGGTGATCTCACGCTGACCCACCCACAATCGCGCGACGGTTCGGCCGTAACGGTCGGTGTCTACGCGTTGCAGTCCGACGCTGCCACCGACAAGCAAACGGCGAAGGTGATCGCGTGATTCAGCGCCCCAGGGGGCTTGCGCGAGCTCGGGCGCATCGATGCAGTGCAACCGGATTTTCTCACGCACACCGCTGCACCGCACCCACACGGTATCGCCATCGTGTACCCGCACGACACCACAACTTGGAAGCGATGCAATGTCCGGCGCAGTATCGCGTTCGCCACGGTGCACGGTGCAACCCGTCAAGGTCAGCACCAAGAGCACGAGCAAACTGGAGGAAAGATGCGACATGCCGCGCAGTGTGCGTCAGAATGCCGCTGTCGCCAAACCCGATTCCAGATGCCGCCTCATGCAACCGGTCATTCGCGCTATGACACCCGCAGACGCTGCCAACACGTCCGCAATGCTTGGGCAACACTTCCCGAGCAGCAGCGTGTTGCACCGTGCGCTCAATATCGAGGCGGCGCAGTGGCAGGGCGGCGACACCAACACCCTGCTGGCCGCGGCCGCATCGGGTTGCTCGGTGGTAGCGACACACCCCGACAACGCGACGCTCCTGGGCTGTGTCGTCGCGTGGGCGCTGGACGACGGACACGACAAGCCAAGCCCACACACCGACGCGACGGATCCGATTTCGGCATTGCTGCAGGCCCTGCGCCAGGCTGCACCGTCGCCGTTACCCGGCAAAACCGTGCACATCGACATGGCGGTGGTCACACCATCAGCCAGAGGACGGGGTCTGTACCGACGCATGCGCG
>CALDHJ010000161.1 GCA_937941555.1 uncultured Granulosicoccaceae bacterium
GCAGCTCGAGGTAGGTTTGCATGTCAGTGTGTCACCGCACTGCGTTGAGAAAAGACCCACAGACCGACACCGACGACAACCATCGGCACACTCAGCACATGCCCCATGGTGATCCAGTCGCCGGCCAGAAATCCGATGTGGGCATCTGGCTCGCGAAAGAACTCGACCGTGACCCGCGCGGCCCCGTATCCGATCAGAAAGAGACTGGCGATCGAACCGGCCGGCCGAGGGCGCAACCAGTAGAGCGTCAGAATCACAAACAGCAGCAACCCCTCGCCGACAAACTCGTAGAGCTGCGAAGGGTGCCGAGCCAGCGGGCCAGCACCCGGGAAGACAATGCCCCACGGCACGTCTGTCACACGCCCCCACAACTCAGCGTTTATGAAATTGCCAAAGCGACCGGCAGCAAGGCCGATCGGTGTGACCCACGCCACGTGGTCTGCAACCACCATCAGCGGTGCCCCGCTCGACCGGGCAAACAGCAGTACGGCCAGCGCGACACCGAGTAGCCCCCCGTGGAAGGACATGCCGCCCTGCCAGATGCGGAACAGCATCAACGGGTCTTCGAGAAACGACCCGAAGTTGTAGAACAGGACGTAACCGACGCGGCCGCCCAGCACCACTCCGAGAACGCAGTAGAAAATGAGGTCGTCGACCCGAACCGCCGGCCAGGGCGAATGGCCCAGTCGGGCTCTGCGCTTGAGCAGAAACCAGGCTGCGGCGAAGCCGATCAGGTACATCATGCCGTACCAATGGATCTGCACGAACCCAAGGTCGAGCATCACGGGATCGATGTGAGGGAAATCCATTTGGTCGGTTCTCGGCGCGGGGAATCGGACACCGTGTCCGCTCCCCGATTATACGCGCGCGCAGCGCGCCACCGCCAATAGGATGCCCGCGGCAGCTGGCCGATCAGCCCGGATCGCGTTTCCGGGCAGTGTGGTCTTGCAGACCCGACCAGGACCGTACGAAGACATCAAACTCCGAACGCGGCATCGGCATGCTGGCCAGCGCCCCCTGAAGCTGATCGCAGCCCAGATCACGGAGGGTCGAGAACTGCGAGAGCGTCTCCACACCCTCGGCCACGACCTTCATGCCCAGATCCGCAGCCATTGACAACACTGCACGCACGATCGCGAGATCATCGCCATTGACATCCAGATCGCGAATGAACGCACGGTCGATCTTGATCACGTTGATCGGCAGCTGCCTGAGCAACAACAACGACGAATAGCCTGTGCCGAAGTCGTCGATCGAAATGGTGAAGCCCTGTGCATGGAGTTGGCTGATCACACGCGATGCCGCATCGATATCACGGCTGACAGCGGTCTCGGTGACCTCGAGCTCCAACGAACTGGCCTCGATGCACTCTTCGCGCAAGATGGTCTGGAAGCGAGACGGCAGGTCCACCGTCGACACCTGAATCGGCGACAAATTGACCGATATCAGACCCGGGTCGAATCCCTCGCGCCGCCATGCAGAAAGCTGTTTGCAAGCCTGGCGCAAGGCGAGTTCACCGAGCTCCACGATTTGACCCGAGCGCTCTGCCGCAGGAATGAAATGCACCGGACTGACCCGCCCCATTTCCGGGTGATGCCAACGCATCAAGGCCTCGGCGCCAACCACTTTCTCTGACACCATATCCACTTTGGGCTGGTACCACATCGAGAAATCGCCACGGACAAGTCCCGCGTTGATTTCAGTCTCGATCAGTAGCGAGTTGTCCAGCCGCTCGGATTCATCGAGCTCGGAAAACAGCTGGATATTGACACCCACCGCGCGATCGATCGCGTCGAGTGCCAGCTCGGCCGCATTGATCAATTCCCGTGCATTGGCCGCGTCATCTGGTGCACTGGCCACACCGATCTGGACACTGAGCGTGAGCAAATCATCACCCGCTGTCAGGCCCACACAGAGCCGAGAGCACATCTGCCTTGCGAGGCGCATCGCCTCCTCACGTGGCTCGTGGCTACCCTCGTGCAGCACAACCGCAAACCGATCATCAGCAATACGCGCGAGCGTGACCCGCTCCGAGATGTCGGCCGTCTCACTGGTCAGGCGCTGCGCGATTTCACGCAACAGTGCATCCCCTCTGGGATAGCCATAGCGGTGATTGACTCGCCCGAAACCGCGCAGGCCCAGTGCAATCAGTTGCGGCTCTTCATCCCGCTCGAAGACCGCATCGAGCCGCTCGAGCAAGTTCTCGCGCGTGCGCAAACCGGTGAGGTTGTCGTGCGAGTTCTGAAACGCGATGTGCTCATCCTTGTCGTGCACCACTTTCTGCAAGTCGGTCGCTTTGTCTCTGGCTTGTTCAACCAACGACAACGCTTCGAAATGCGCGTTGGCCTGATCGAGAATGAATTCGAGCATGCGACCGCGCATGCCGCTCCAGCTCGCCGCATCTTCGATCAACGCAGCAACATGGCTCATTGTCGGTTGGTTGAAGTCAATCGGCGCGACCAGGATCGATGCGCCATCAACGGTGCGAGGTGATGGCGGCAAGTCGTAGAGCGCTTGGCGCATCTTGCCACTGGCGATCAAATTGCCGTAAGCCACTCTTAAATCGGCGTCGACTATGCCGTCAACTGGCGGCGCATCGGCCGGATTCCCGGTCACCGCGATAAAGCTGCAAACGTCGAATCCGAACACGTCGCGCAGCAGCTGCTCGAATGTTGCCTGCAGCGCCTGGCGGTCGCCCACTTCCACAGCTTGCCCGGCATCGACACCAAAGGACTTGATCAAGTCCAGCGCCAGCCACTGTTTGTCCTGCCACTGATCGAGCGATTGCGCCACCACCTGCGGCGCCTTATCGCGGTTCAGTCCGGGAAGTTCCATCGCGTCATTCAGCCAGAGAGAATCATCGACTGCATGTCGTTGTAGATTTCCATACCGGAGGCTTGCACCTCGTCTATGGCGTCGATATCGAGTCCGGTACGCTCCCAGCTTTCCAGACAGATCGGGGGAATAAGGCGTTGACCGGATCGGCCCCACCCAAAGGCATGTGCCATGACATCAGCGAGGTGCACCAGATCCACGTCAGGCTTCAAAAGAGTATTCGGGGAGTGGTGACCGGCAATCATGTCCGAGACACTTTCGGGCAGAGACCACGCCTTGGCGAGGGCTTCCCCAACCTGGCCATGATCGAAACCGAAAATCTCACGTTCCACGGCGTCTAGCGCAACGTCCGCGTCCTGGACGCGAAGCAGCGCCTCGGCCATGTCGTCCGCTCGTTCCAACACCAGAACCAGGCGTCCGATGTCGTGCAGCAAACCACCGATGAACAGTTTGTCCGCGGCGCGGATTCTCAACTCCACGCCCAGCGCTCGCGCCAGCGACGCCGTTGCGATGCTGTGCCGCCAGAACTGCGCCATATCGAGTATGCCGATTGGCAACTTGCTGAACCGCTCGACCACCACGGTCGCCAGAATCAGGTCCCGCACTTGCGACGTGCCGATCAGGACAAGCGCGCGGTGAACCGTCTCCACGCGTGTGGAAAAACCAAAAAATGCGGAATTCGCAAGTGAGAGCAGGCGCGATGTGATGTCCGGGTCGGCCACCAGAATGTCGGCGAGTGATTCAGAACTTGCTGTCGGATTGTTGAGCTCTTTCTCGAAGCGCAGAAAGACATCCGGCAGGCTTACCAGCTGCGTGACATTGGCAACAAGCCCTTCGAGGGTATCGCTGTCTTCGTTGTAGACAGCCGTATTAGGCGCGGAGCTCACGGGCAACCTCCACAAGTTTTCTGACAAGCGGGTGTGTCTGATCGCTGAAAACAAACAGTGACTCGGGATCTTCGACCCCTGGCTGATTCGAGATCAGAGCGCGCACGTCGTCATCGCTGAGATCGACCATCACAGTGCTGAGGTTCGCCGCTCGCAAACGAGCGATACCGTCTGTGTCGAGAGACGACCCACCAAACGCAATACAAGCGCCGTCCGGTCCGATGACATCGGCACCGAGAACTTGCCCGGCTTCGAGCAGATCTATGGATGTGATTCGTTTCAACACGAGCCCCTGAGCGGATACATGCAAGCCGTGATGCAAGAAATCGACCGGAACAGAGGCAGACTGAAGAGCCAGGTGATTAGGGCTCTGTCAGGTTAAAACGACGTCAATCGACTGGTCAGCGTTTTCAGGTAGCGTGTTTCCACCATCGCCGGGTGAACCGGGTGATCCGGCCCCTGATCTCCCCGAGACACAGTCTGTGCCACACAGCCTCTTCGGTGTGCAGCCTGCTCGACCACCGAGGCGAGCTCTGAATCGGCCAGGTGGTGCGAACAACTGCAACTGACCAATACACCGCCCGGCGCGAGCACCCTGACCGCATTCTGGTTGAGCGCATGGTAGTGCTTGAGGCCCGCACGGTGGTCTTTGCGGCGTTTTATCAGTGCTGGCGGATCCAGCACGACCACGTCGAACTGCTCACCACTCTCGCGAAGTTGTTTGAGCACAGCCAATGCATCGCCTGTTCGTGCGTCCACTGCCAACTGGTTGATTTGTGCGTTTTCCGAGAGCGAGGCCATGGCGGACGCCGAGCTGTCGACGGCAACGACTTCGGTCGCGCCGCCGTGCGCCGCGGCGAGCGACCAGGCCCCGACATAGCTGAACAGATCGAGCACGCGTTTGCCCCGCACCCACTGCCGCAGGGCTTGACGGTTGGGCCGCTGATCATAGAACCACCCAGTCTTCTGGCCACGGTGAGGATCGACGGCGAACCGCAGTCCCCCTTCGACCACTTCGACCCGATCGGGGACGTCGCCACTGGCAACAACCACCTCCTCGGTGAGGCCTTCCATGTCCCGCGCTCGGGAATCGTTGCGAAACAGAATACCCGCAGGCGACAGCGTGTTTTCCAGCGCAGCCAGCAGATCATCCCGCACGCGCTCGAGCCCGGCAGTGCCGAGCTGCACCACGACGTGCTCGCCAAAGCGGTCCACAACTAGGCCGGGCAAGAGATCGCCCTCGCCGTGCACGAGCCGATAGTGCGGTGTATCGAAGGCGGTTTCGCGCACGGTCAGGGCCTGCTGAATTCGGGCCTGAAGCAGTGTGGTATTCAGCGGTTGATCAGGTTTGCGCCCGTAGACGCGGGCGCACACCAGCGTGTTGGGGTTCACGGTGGCGCGCGCGAGAAATTCACCGTTGTGCGAGAGCACGTTGACCTCGTCGCCCGGGCGGAACGCGTCGAGCGGCGTGCGCTTGACATCGACTTCGTTGGAGTACACCCACAGATGGCCATGCCGAACACGCCGGTCCTGGCGAGCCTTCAGT
>CALDHJ010000162.1 GCA_937941555.1 uncultured Granulosicoccaceae bacterium
TCAAGGCCTGGGAGTCGGACGACTACTGCCGTGACCGACTCGGTCGCGACAGCGCACTCGGCGCAATCGACCGCTCGAAGCTCAACGTCAACGGCTCGAGTCTGGCCGTCGGCCACCCCTTCGCCGCGACGGGCGCGCGGGTGTTGTCAGCCGGTGCCGAGGCGTTGAACGCGCGCGGCAGCGGCAAATGCCTGGTGTCGGTCTGTACGGCAGGCGGCATGGGTTGCGTCGCGGTACTGGAACGGTGAGCCGTCTGATTGCACGCGCTGCGCGGCTAGCCCTAGGGAGTGCGCTGTTCGCGGCGGTGTTCTTGGCCCCGGGTCTGCGCGCGGCTGACAACGTGGTCGAGAACCGCGTGCAGTTTTCGGTGCGAGCCGAGCGCGATGTAGCGAACGACCGAATAGGCGCGGTGTTGCGGGTCGAGCGGCAGGCGCCGGACGTCAGGCGACTGAACAACACCCTGAACGCGCTCATGGCCGATGCGATGCAGGCCATCGAGGGCGTGGATTCGGTCGAGGTGCAGACCAGCCCGGCCGGCACCTGGCCGCAGTACGACAACAAGACCGGCAAGCTCAAACAGTGGCGCGGCAGCCAGACGATTCGACTCGAGAGCGATGACTTTGCCGCCGCGCAATCGTTGATGCAGGCGCTGCAAGGCGAGTTTGCAATTCAGCAGGTGGTCTACAGCCTCGCCCCAGAGACCCGCGAAGATGTCGAGGACGAGCTGATCCAGGAAGCGTTGATCAAGGTGCAGAACCGCGCCGAGCTGGTGTCACGGCAGATGGGCATGAGCGGCGTGCGCATCATCAACCTCTCGATCAACCCAGCCTCGGCGCCGGTGCGCCACATGGGGCGTGAGATGGCGATGTCGGCGCGCGCCGATGTGGCCGTGGCACCGACCCTCGAGGGCGGATCGGGCACGGTGACCATGCACATCAACGTCGAGATCGAGTTGTTGCCGTGACGGGTAGGGCGCGACCGGGGCTGTTGTGACGGGCAGTCTGCCTGCAGCGGCTTTTGGCTTTGGCGGGTTGGCGTCGTAAACTTGGCGCCAACGTGCCGGGGCGCGGTCGGGATCAGCGGTGTGTGTCCCGATACGACGTGCTGATGCGACGGACTCGACTATCCTTGTGTGTACGCCGAACACGGTCCCCCGTGTTCCCGAGGCGGCGCGCCGGACAGGGCGCTCTTTGTACCCACTTACCACCACGTAGACCGGACATTTGGCACAGGCTAAGCGCGTGAGTCGCGCCACGACCACGAAAAAACGCGGCGCGAGCAAGCGCAGTACGAACCGCAGAGCGCTGAGCTCGCGCGTGACCCCCTCGCTGAAGCTGCCCCAGGTGCCGGCCGAAGCGGTGACGCGCGTGCAGCAGGGCGTGCGCGAGGGCACGTCCATCGCCTTGTTCGCGCTCGCGGTCTACCTGCTTGCCTCCTTGCTCAGTTACAGCGTGAACGACCCGGGCTGGTCGCACACCGGTGTCCACGCCGACGTGCAGAACGTCGGCGGGCGCGCGGGCGCCTGGTTTGCCGACATCACCTTCTACCTGCTTGGCCACATGGCCTTCGCGATCCCGCCGATTGCCGCCTACGGTGCGTGGCTGCTGTTTCGTGACCGCAAGCTCGACTCCGGCGCCTACCGCATGATGGCGATGCTGCGCTGGATCGGCGCGATTGGTCTGGTACTCGCGGGCTGCGGCCTGACCACCATTCTGGTTGCGACCGAGCCCGGTCAACTGCCACCGGGCGCGACCAGCGGTGGCATTGTCGGCGCCTGGGTCGGCGGCGATCTGGTGTCGACTTTTCAGTTGTTGGGCGCAAGCCTGTTGCTCGCGTGCCTGTTCATGGTGTCGGTGACTTTGTTCACGGGCCTGTCGTGGTTCTTCGTGCTCGACGTCATCGGCGGCGCGACCCTGCGACTCGCCGAGCGCGCACGGATCGCCTTTGGCGAACTCACCGAGGGCCTCGGCGCGAGCGTCGATGCCTGGCGCGAAGAGCGCGACGCGGTGCGCGCAGAGGCCGCAGCGGCCGCGCCGGTGGCCGTCAAACCCACCCGCAAGAAGAGCCGGGTGTCACTCTCAAGCGCCGCTGAGGTCGACGACGAGGTCGAGCCAAACGTGCCACCCCTGCAAGTGTTCCGCCGCGACAAGACGCCGGAGCCTGCCGCGGCACCGCTCGCCACACCGAGCGCTGCGGCCGAGCCCGATGCTTTCGAGCCGGCGACGCCGACGGCCAACCCCAAGATCGAAAAGAAAGCCGGTCCGATCAAGCCGAGCAAACGCAGCTTGCGCGAAAAGCAGGGCAAGCTCTTCGGTGGCCAGGACACGCAAGTGCCGCCGCTCGAATTGCTCGATGCCGCCACACAACAGACCCAAGGCTACAGCGACGAAGCGCTCGCGAGCATGTCGCAGCTGCTCGAGGAGAAATTCTCGAGCTACAACGTCTCGATCAAGGTGGTCGCGGTGCACCCGGGCCCGGTCGTCACCCGCTTTGAATTGCAACTCGCAAGCGGCGTGAAGTCGAGCCAGATCTCGAATCTCTCCAAGGACATCGCGCGCTCGCTGTCGGTGATCTCGGTGCGCGTGGTCGAGGTGGTGCCGGGCAAGACGACCGTCGGCATCGAGGTGCCCAACGCGCAGCGCGAGATGGTGCAGCTCTCGGAGATTCTGCAATCGGACACCTACGAGCAGAAAGAGTCGCCGCTCACGCTCGCGCTCGGCAAGGACATCGCCGGCCGGCCGGTGGTCGCCGACCTCTCGCGCATGCCGCACTTGTTGGTTGCGGGTACCACTGGCGCGGGCAAGTCCGTTGCGGTCAACGTCATGCTGCTCTCGCTCTTGTACAAGTCGAGCGCCAAGGATGTGCGGCTGATCCTGATCGACCCGAAGATGTTGGAGCTCAACATCTACGAAGACATCCCGCACCTGCTGACGCCGGTCGTGACCGACATGAAAGAGGCGGCCAACGCGCTACGCTGGAGTGTCGCCGAGATGGAGCGTCGCTACCGCGTGATGGCGGGCTTGGGCGTGCGCAACATCGCGGGCTACAACAAGAAGATCGAAGAGGCCGAGAAGCGCGGCGAGACGATTCCCGACCCGACCTGGAAGCCCGACCCCAACGGCCTGGATGAGCGCACAGAAGCGCCGCCGCTCGAGCGCCTGCCGTATATCGTGATCGTGATCGACGAATTCGCCGACATGATGATGGTGGTGGGCAAGAAGGTCGAAGAACTCATCGCGCGTATCGCCCAGAAGGCGCGGGCAGCGGGACTGCACCTGGTGCTCGCGACTCAGCGTCCGTCGGTTGACGTGATCACGGGTCTGATCAAGGCCAACATTCCCGGTCGCATGGCGTTTCGGGTGTCGAGCAAGATCGACAGCCGCACCATTCTCGACCAGCAGGGCGCAGAGCAACTGCTTGGCCACGGTGACATGCTGTTTCTGCCGCCGGGGAGTTCGACGCTTGAGCGCGTGCACTGCGCTTTTGTCGACGACCACGAAGTGCACGCGGTGTGTGACTACCTCAAGACGAATTTCGAAGCGGACTACCACGACGAGATTCTGCAGGAATCGATCTCCCTGCCGGGACTTCCCGGTGATGGCGGTGGTGGCGACTTCGAGAGTGAGGGCGACGCGCTCTACGACCAGGCGGTGGCGATCGTCACCGAGTCGCGCAAGGCCAGTATTTCCTACGTGCAGCGTCGCCTGAAGATCGGCTACAACCGCGCCGCGCGCATGATCGAGGACATGGAAGCGGCCGGGGTCGTGAGCCAGGTCGGCACCAACGGCCAGCGCGAGGTGCTTGCGCCGCCCCCCGTGAGCAGTTGAACGCGCTACGCAGTGACCGGTCCTACTCCAAGAAGCCCCACAGGAATGTGATTCAGGCATGACTCTTTTCAAGCCGTTTGTTCGCCGCACCGTGTG
>CALDHJ010000163.1 GCA_937941555.1 uncultured Granulosicoccaceae bacterium
CTCTACACGGCACAGCGCGGTGGCACTCGCGTGCTGGCTGGGCTGCCTGTTCGCCGTTCGCAGCACGCGAGCGGGTGCGCTACTGGTGCGCCGCCTTCGGGTGCCCGGTTGTCAGCGCGTGGGGCCAGCGCAGCATTGAGCGAGCGGCCCAAAGCGCTGTGTCCGGGCGAGCCCGACGCTGCGCTCTTTCCGCGATCGGACTGGTCGCGCGCATTGGCGCAAAGCGCCCGCGAGCGCGATCTGCAGCTCGGTTACCGCTACGATGCCGGCGAACCGGTGTTGCAGGCCGCCATTGCGCGCTACCTTGCCAACTGGCGGTCGCTGGTGGTCGAGCCGGAACAGATCCTGATCACCGCGGCAACCCGCAAGAGCCTGGCCGTGGCGGCCGGGCTGTACGCCGATCCGGGTGACACCGCCTGGGTGGAGTCGCCGGGCTACAGTGGTGCGAGCCAGGCTTGGCGACTGTTTGGATTGCAACTGCGTCCCCTTGCTGTCGATCAATCGGGACTCATCTGTCCCGATGAGCTTGCACCAGCACGATTGCTTTACACCACACCGTGTTTTCAGTACCCGATCGGCCCGGGGCTTGCGCCGTCTCGACGCGTGCAGTTGCTGAGCGCGGCTGCAAAGGCCGGAACCGTTGTGTTCGAGGACGACTACGACAGCGAGTTTCGCAGCGACAGCCAACCCAGACCCGCACTCGCCAGCGACGCGGCAGGGGTTGGTGCGACGGTCCTGCACGCCGGAACCTTTTCCAAGTTGATGTTTCCGGGTGTGCGCCTCGGGTGGCTGGTGGTGCCAGCGGCCCACCAGGCGTCGGCTGTCGGCCTGCTGCGCTCGATCGGGGGAGGTCACAACGCCGTCCAGCAACGGGCGGTCGCCGCGCTGCTAGACAATGGCACAGTGGCCCGGCATCTGGTGCGCGCGCGCGTCGCCTACGGTCGGCGGCGGGAGGCGTTGATGTCAGCGCTTCGAGGCGGTCCCCTGCGGGTACGCGAGAGCAGCGGGGGCTTGAGCCTGGTACTCGATCTTCGGGAACCCCTACCGCGTCGAGCGCTTTCAGCAGCTTTGAGAGACGCGGGTATCGGTGCGCAACCGCTTGAGGAATTGCGGCTCGAGGCCCCAGACGACGCGCTGTGTTCGGCGTTGGTCGTCGGGACCGGGAACGTCGAGGAGGCAGCACTTCCGGCGGTGGTAGCGCGGCTGCATGCTGTGTGCGAAGCGGTCAGCTCAGGCTGACCGCGCGATGGCCACCCGGTTGCGGCGAGATCAGGACCAGCTTTGCGCGCAGTCACCGGGCAGTGAATCGGCCGGCACCTGGCGGCCGCTGCTCGGGTGGTTGCTGCAGACCCACTGGATCATCATCGGGTTGCTCACATCCGGTTTCATCATCACGATTTTTCCGCTCAGTTCGCCACCGGCTTCGGTGCCGAACCACACTTCGAGCGAATCCCAGGCCGGTTGCCAGATGATGCGTTCGACTTTGGCGGCCGAACCGGCGGCGTCGACGAAGTAGTCGATGCGCGCGGCCGGAAAGCTCCCGGTCAGGTTGTATTCCTCCATGATCTCGGTTTTGACGCCTTGCATCATGGAGACGCCTGCGGCCACGTTCGATTTCATCACGTAGCTGCGGTAGCTTGGCATGGCGACAGACGCCAGAATGCCGACAATCGCAATGACGATCATCAGCTCGATAAGGGTAAAACCACGGTTCGTTTTCACGATGTTCTGTCTCGCGGGTCGTTCTGGTGTATTCATTGGCACACGTATCGTCAAACTTGAGGGGTAAACACGAATGGCAAGGTCTCTTTCGGCGTCCCGCGGTGTGTGGTGGTGCCGTTGAGCAGTTTCTTCACGACAACTGACGGCGACTGGTTTACGCCAACCGACCACAGCCGGGGGCCCTGGCACACCGACCACTGCCATGCAGGGCCACCAACCGGCCTCGCCGCCAGAGCGCTGGAGCGGGCGCTGCCGGAGCAGCGACTGACACGCATCACGGTGGATCTGCTGCGACCGATTCCGCACGCCGGATTTCGGGTGGAAGCTCGCGTGCTGAAAGCCGGCCGTGGGGTGTCTCGCACGCAGTGTGAACTGTCTGATGCAGACGGTCGGGTGGTCGCCACCGCATCCGGACTGCACATGCTCGAATCGGCGCAACAGTCATTACCGACCCACCATGAAGCCATTGCACCTCACGAGCAGGCGGTGCCAGCGGGGTTTCCGATTGCGGTGCCGCGGCACGACATGCCGACCTTTGTCGGCGGGGTGATTGTCAAATACCCGCCGGGCGAGAGTGCCGCTCCGGGCCCGACCACGGTCTGGATGCGCACTGTGCCGCTCCTGCCCGACGAAACGCCATCGCCGTTTCAGCGCATCTGTCCGCTGGGCGATTGCGGCAATGCCTTCGGCCGCAATGCCGACGCCACCGACATCAGCTTCGTCAACCCTGACCTCACACTGGTGCTGCACCGGGATCCGGTGGGTGAGTGGCTCGGCATGCGCGCTGTCGGCTATTGGGAGGGCAACGGCATCGGCACCTCGGATGCGCAGCTGTTTGATGAACACGGCTGTGTCGGGCGTGCCATGCAGACGCTGTTCATCCGACCGGTGAGCTGACAGCACGTCAGCGGGCGTGGCACACGCAAAAGATGCTCTCGAGAGAGCGCACCGGGTCGAATGGCGATCCGTCCCAGTCACCCGCGTGCGCCGCCACGCGCAGCCCGGCTGCAGTCAAGGCGTGCAGGATGTCCGACTCCGAGGCGAATCTCAGGGTGTCGTGGTGGGTGAAAACCGGGTTGCCCGCGCGGGTGACAGACTGCGCAACGCGTATTGCATCGTGCGCAGTGCGCTGGAGTGCAGCTGCGGTCAGATCGCCGTACGCTGGCTGTGAGACTGAGTGGTTCGGTGTTATCTAGGGCGCGCGTCTGATGCGGGCTGCGCGCGCCGCGGCCCGGGCTTCGGGATTGAAGACGGTGCCGAGCAACACGCCTGCGATCACGACAGCGGCTCCAATCAGGGTCTGCGTGCCGGGGCGTTCGCTGAAAAACAGCCAGGCCCAGTAGGTCGCAAACACCGTTTCCACCGGGAAGAACAAGGCGACATCGCTCGACGGCGCGTGGCGCGTGGCACTGGCCATGCAGATTCGCCCCAGGGTGTTGAACAGCAGCCCCATGCCGGCGGCCGCGAGCCAGACCGATTGTCCGATGTCGGCGTTTATCAGCTTGGGTGCGCACAGCACCAGGGTTGCAACAGCCGCAAGCGTCAGCGCCAGCACACGGCCCATGTCGGGGTACTTGCGGAAGACCAGCGTGGCGGCGATATAGCAACTGATAGCGCAGAGCGCGAGCAGATCACCGCGAAAGCGCGGTTGGCCGAGTGAGGGCCAGACGATCAGCAGGATGCCGGTGACCGCGACGCCGATGGCGATCCAGACGCGTCGGCTGGTGTGTTCACCGAGGAAAATCCGCGCACCGAGTGCGGCGAGCACTGGGCCGGCGGCGACGATGGCGACCACGTTGGCAATCTGGGTGTGGTTTATTGCCGCAACGAAACTCAGCTGACACAGGGCGAGTGCAATGGCGACGGCGGCAAACGGCACTGCTAGGCGCCGCAGGTCGCGCACGAGGGCGTGGGCGCTGTGTGCGCTCGGGTCGGGGCTGTGTCGACTTCGGCGCCAGAGAATCAGACCGTAGACCGGCAGGGAAAAAGCCGCGACCAATCCTGTCATCACGCGGGCATCGGTTTCGGCCCAGCGCACAAATGGCGCGTCCGTGGACACGAGGAGCATGCCGACACCCGCGAGTAACCAGCCGTAGGGCCGGTTATCGGTGTTCGCCGAAAAGTGTGCGGGCATGGTGTCGGGTCCTGCGGGCCGTTGAGCGGTGCGCGGTTGGTACCCGGCGCTTGCTGGAGAATGGAGTATGTCCCACAGTATCCCGTTGTGGGGAGAATCCCCAGAGAGATCAGCTGTTCAGTTCGAGTCACCACCCTATGCAAGCCAATCCCCTGACCCTGCAGTCCGTACTTGATGCCCGTGTGCAGGCACACCCCGAACGCCCCTTCCTCGATTTTGTCGGCGGCGCCGGAGACGGCACTTCCTGGACCTGGTCCGATGCGCGCACTGCCGCCATGTCGCTTGCTGCGGGTTTGCAGGAAGAGGGTGTCGAAGCCGGTGCGCACGTCGCCGTGATGCTCCCGAACGGTCCTGACTTCATCCGCAGCTGGTTTGCGTTGGGCTACCTTGGCGCCGTCATGGTTGCGGTCAATACGGAATACATGGGCGCGTTTCTCGAGCGCGTGCTCACGCACAGCGAGGCGTCGACCCTGATCATTGATGCGGCTTATGTGCCGGCTTTCCTGGCGGTGGCGGAACGCTGCGTCGACCTGCGCCATGTGATCGTGTCGCAGCCGGCGCCGGTGCCTGCACTCGATGTGCCGCCGGGCATGCGCGTCTCGACTCTCGACGCCTGCGTCGGTGACCCGAATCGCCTGCGGCCTGCGGCTGTGAGTTCGGGTGACACGGCCTGCATCATGTACACCTCCGGCACCACTGGACCGGCCAAGGGGGTGATGATGCCCGAGGCGCACGTCATGCTCTGTGGGCAGGGCGCGGTGGAGCAGCTCGGCGTGAACCGGGACGACTGCTACTACGTGTGTCTGCCGCTCTTTCACATCAACGCGCTCGGCATGCAGATGTGTGCGGTGATGAATGCCGGCGCGCGCGCAGTCATCCGCGAGCGCTTCTCTGCCAGTGCCTGGCTTGCAGATATTCGGGCGCACGGCTGCACGGTTACCAACATGCTCGGCGCACTTGCCGATTTTGTCGTCGCCACCGAGCCCAGCGACGTCGACCGCGATCATGCCTTGCGGCTGATCACGGTTGCGCCGAGTGTGCCGGTGTTGGTAGATGCTTTCCTGGAGCGCTTCGGCGTCACGGACGTCTGTGCGCTCTACGGCATGACTGAGGTCAACATCCCGCTCTATTCCGAGCCCGGAAAACCCCTCAAACCCGGCAGCTCCGGGCGCCTGTACGACTCGGCGTTCGATCTCTCGATTGTCGATCCGGAGACGGACGAAGCCCGCGCTGTGGGGGAGATCGGGGAGATTGTCGTGCGGCCCAAGCGCGCGTTCGGGTTCATGCAAGGTTATTTTCGCCAACCGGACAAGACGGTCGAAGCCTGGCGCAACCTCTGGTTTCACACTGGCGACGCGGCCTGGCAGGACGCCGATGGCGATGTGTTCTTTGTCGACCGGATAAAGGACTGCATTCGCCGGCGGGGTGAAAACATTTCGAGTGCCATGATCGAAGCCGAGATCGGTGCGCTCGAGGGTGTCGTCGAATGTGCGGCTGTCGCGGTCCCGGCCGAGGACGGCGGCGGGGAGGACGATATCCTCATCGCCTATGTCGTCGAGTCGGCCGCCACCTCAGAGGCCTTGTGGCGCGCAGCGGCGGATCGCCTGCCGGGTTTTGCCAACCCGCGTTGGTGGCGGGCGGTGGCGTCGCTGCCGAAGACCCCGACCAACAAGGTCCGCAAGCAGGCGTTGCGCGACGAGGGCGTGACCGCCGATACCTGGCGAGCGCCGGGGCGCTGAAGCAGACCGGGCCCGCGTCTCAGTCGGCAGGGGGATCCCGACGCAAGCTTGCCACTTCGCGCCGCAGGGCTTGGATTTCCGAGAGGATATCCGCCTGATTTTCGCGGGTGGTAGCGTGCTCATCGGCGACGACACCGTCCTGCATCGCCTGCACGACGACGCCGATGAAGAGGTTCAGTGCGGTGAAGGTGGTGCAGAGGATGAACGGGACGAAAAATGCCCAGGCCATCGGGTGCTCGGCCATGACCGGACGCACGATACCCATCGACCAACTTTCGAGCGTCATGATCTGAAACAGGGAATAGGTCGAGGCAAAGAGGCTGCCGAACCACTCCGGGAACGTCTCGCCGTAGAGTTTGGTCGCCATGACCGCACTCACGTAGAAAATCAGCGTGAGCAGCAGCACGATCGACCCCATGCCGGGCAAGGCGCCGAGCAGTGCACCCACCACGCGCTTGAGCGATGGCATGACCGTCACCAGGCGCAAGACCCGCAGGATGCGCAGCGCGCGCAACACCGCTAGGGGGCCGCTTGCCGGGACCAGCGCAATGGCGATGACGACAAAGTCGAAGACGTTCCAGGCGCTCTTGAAGAAGCCCAGACGCTGCACTGCGAGTTTGGCTGCGATCTCGACGACGAACACCGCGAGAATTGCGGTATCGATCGCCAGCAGCAGCGGCCCGACGCGTGACATCACCCCGTCATCGGTCTCGAGCCCGAGGATCACGGCGTTGATGAGGATCAGAATGGTCAGCGCGCGTTCGGTGCGCGGGCTCTCGAGAAGAGACTGGAGGGCAGTCATGGGTCGTCAGGTGTGGCGATAGCAGAAGGCAATAGGTTGGGGTCAGTTGAAGAGCGATGCAATACCGGTGGGCGCTAGGCCTGGGTCCGGGGGCATGAAAAAGCCCCGATCGAGTGTGTCGAGTCGGGGCTTGTTGCGGCGGTAGCTGCCTTTGCCTTTTTTCGGGGCTTCCTGTCTGGGCCGAAAGCGCGGCGTCATCACCAGGGCCTTGGCCTGCTTGCGTTGTGTCATGTGTCTGTCCTCGGGTCCTTCGGGTGTCCTGTGTGGTTGTAGCGGCACCGACCGGTCTCACCTCAGTGCGGTGTCCGCGCTACCATTGTCTCATGCCTGATTCGCTCTCCCCAACCGTGTCGATCCGCCGCATGATGCAGTGGGTCGAATCGCTCTTCGACCCGCTTGCCGACCGCGATGAACCGCCACCGCGCGCCCTCTTTGCGTACATCAAGTGGTCCTTCGCCGGTGCGGAGCGGGCGATCTGGTTGCAGTTGGTGGTCAGCGCGCTGGTGGGTTTGAGCGACGTGGTTGCGGCCTGGTGTATCGGCTACCTCGGCAACCTCGCGGTTCAGGGTGGCCCGGCAGACTTTTTCAGCGAGGCCTCATCGCCGATTCTGTACATGCTGTTTTTTGCCTTGTTGTTGCGACCGTTGCTGATGGTGATGCAGGCCGCGATGAACACCTTGAGCCTCGGGCCGGGGCTGACGGTGTTGGGGTTCTGGCGGATTCACCGCTACACCCTCGGCCAGGCGCTCGCGTTTTTCGATGACGACTTCGCCGGCCGCCTGGCGCAGAAGGAGCGTCAGATCGCGACCAGCATGACCGAGCTTGTGCTGGAGGTCCTGAACGCCGTGACCTTCGCACTGGCGTTGCTGATCGGTGCGGTGACCGTGCTCGCCAGCGCCGACTGGCGTCTGGCATTGGGCCTCGTGGTGTGGGTCGCGTGCTACGCGGTGGCGTTGACGGTGTTTTTGCCGCGCATCCGCGATCGGGCAAAGGTTCGCGCCGAAGTGTCGGCGAAAGTCAGCGGGCAATTCGTTGACAGCTTCAGCAATATGGCGACGGTCAAACTCTTTGCCCACGATGGCCGCGAGGCGCGCTACGCCCGCGACGTACTCGAGGAGAACCGGCAGGCCGCACTGGCGTTCGGCCGGGTGGTGCTGGGCTTGCGGACGGCGCTGGCGTTTCTCGCCGGACTGATACCGGTGCTGTTGGTCGGGCTTGCATTGTGGTTGTGGACGGTCGGTGAGAGTGATGTCGGCGCGGTGGTGGTCGCGGCTATGCTGTCAGCGCGGATCGGTGCGATGAGTGGCTGGTTCAGCTTCATGCTGATGGGACTGTACAACCACATCGGCACCATCGAGGACGGCATCGAGACGCTGGTCAAACCGTGGGGACTGACCGACCCGGATGAGCCCGTACCAATCGAATCGGTGCGTGGCGATATCGCGTTCACCGGGGTGAACTTTCACTACGGTCGCGATGACGGCGTGGGCCTCAGTGCGTTCGATCTCCGTGTACAGGCGGGCGAAAAAGTGGCCCTGGTCGGACCCTCCGGGGCCGGCAAGTCGACCGTAGTGCAGTTGCTGATGCGCCTGCGCGACGTCGAGTCGGGCGTCGTGTCGCTCGACGGTCACGACGTGCGGCAGCTTGCGCAGGAAGACCTGCGCTCGGCAGTCGCGCTGGTGACGCAGCAAAGCGACATGTTCAACCGCTCGGCACGCGACAACATCCGTTATGGTCGACTCGAGGCAACAGATGAGGACGTCATTCGGGCAGCTGAACAAGCCGAAGCGCACCAGTTCATTCTCGGGCTTGAGGACAACAAGGGGCGGCGTGGCTACGACGCCTATCTCGGTGAGCGCGGGGTCAAACTGTCGGGGGGGCAGCGACAACGCATTGCGTTGGCGCGTGCCATTCTCAAGGATGCACCGGTCCTGATCCTCGACGAGGCCACATCTCAACTCGACTCCGAAGTCGAGGCCGATATTCAGGCTGCACTGGCAAAGAGCATGGAGGGGAAAACGGTGATTGCTATCGCTCACCGGCTGAGCACGATTGCGCGCATGGACCGCATTCTGGTGCTCGACTCGGGCGCCATTGTCGAGCAGGGGACACACGCTGAGCTGTTGGCGCTCGATGGCCGCTATGCCGGTTTCTGGCACCGCCAGTCCGACGGTTTCATCGGCGTTGATGAGGAGGACGCCACGTGACATACCGACTTGTTGCCAGCGTGCTGGGGTGCCTGGCGTTGGTCGGGTGCGCGCAGTTTGCACCGCCCGAACCGCACATCGGCGATGCGGTGTCGATCGATCGCGTGACCGGGCTGGATGACGACGCGGGTGACGGTTTGCTGGACGCCGTCGCAAAGCAGTGCGCGGTCGCGTCGCCGGCGGGAGACCCGGCGCTGTGCGCGCTTGCGGCCCGCAGCACAACCTCGGCCGAGCTGTTGGCGGCGATTGCCTCCGGGTATGACGCGCGTCCGGTCTTTGGCGAACGCGGGGCGCGGGAGGGATTGATCACCGGCTATTACGAGCCGCTGCTGCAGGGTGATGTGGAGCCGTCCGAACGCTTCCATTGGCCGCTGTACCGCCGCCCCGATGATCTCGTGACGCTCGATCTGGCGAGCCGTTATCCCGCGCTCGAGGGCAACCGGGTGCGGGGGCGTCTCGAGGGACAGCGGGTTCTGCCCTATTGGACCCGTGCCGAGATAGACGGCGAGGCCGCGCCCCTCAGCGGTCAGGAACTCCTCTGGGTTGACGACCAGGTCGACGCGTTCTTTCTGCAAGTGCAGGGTTCGGGCATTGTCGCCTTGCCCGATGGCCGCCTGGAGGCGATTGGCTACAGCGATCAGAATGGCCACCCATACGTTTCGATCGGCCGCGTGCTGGTCGATCGGGGTGAGCTGCCGCTCGAGACGGTGTCCTTGTTCTCGATTCGCGACTGGCTCGAGCGCCATCCCGAGTACGCGCACGCGCTGCTCGACGAGAACCCGAGTTACGTGTTCTTTCAGTCGCGTGGGGCAGCGAGTGGCGACGGCCCGCTCGGAACCTTGGGCGTGTCTCTGACTGCCGAGCGCAGCATCGCTGTCGACCCCTCCGTGATTCCGCTTGGCAGTCTGGTCTGGCTGAGCACGACCTTGCCCGATGGATCGGCTTATGAACGGCTGATGGTCGCCCAGGACACCGGCGGTGCGATACGCGGTGGGCCGCGCGCCGATATCTTTTTCGGGCGCGGCGCGCGCGCCGAGCAGTTGGCGGGCACCCAGCGATCGCGGGGGCGGCTGTTCGTGCTGATGCCGCGCGAGCAGCTCTAAACCCGACTCATTGCACTTTGCGTTCGAGCTCGGCGCGTGCGATGACGGCCGAAGCTCGGCGTGCGTGCAGTGCTTCGATCATGCGACCGTCGAGCTTGGCGACGCTCTGACCCCGTTCGGTCGCCTCGTCAAAGCAGGCGACCACGGCTCGCGCCGCAGCAAGTTCAGCGTCACTGACACTGAAGGTCGCGTGAATCGGATCGAGTTGTGCCGGGTGGATGGCGGCTTTGCCGTCGTAGCCGAAGCGCAGGGCCTCGGCGCATTCAGCTGACAAGGCGTCGAGGTTGCGAAAATCGGCCGAGACACTGTCGAGGGCGGCAACACCGGCAGCTCGCGCGGCGAGCAGGGTTGCCTGCAGGGCGTATTGCAACCCGGAGCGGTCGCCGTTCGACGCGGGCAACGTCAAGGCCGCGGTGAGATCCTGTGCGCCCAGCATGACGGCGGCAACTTGCGGGTGTGCGGCGCAGCAGGCCGCGGCGTTGATCACACCCAGCGGTGTTTCGACCATCGTGATCATGCGCTTGGCGTCGCCGAGCAGCACGCCGGTGCGGTGCACGTCTTCGGCGTTTTCGACCTTTGGCAGAATGATGCCATCGACCGGCAGCCTCGCAACCGCACGCAAATCCGCGTGGCCGGCCGGGGTGTCGACCGCGTTGATGCGCACCCACAGGCTGCCATGACCAAACTGCCTGGACGCGATCAGGTCGGGCAGGGCGTCGCGCAAGCTGTCTTTCTGATCCGCTGCCACGGCGTCCTCGAGGTCGATGGCAATGTTGTCGGCGGGCAGCGATTGCGCCTTGTCGAGCGCGCGCGTGTTGTTTGCCGGCACGAACAGCAGGCTTCGGTACAGAGGGCAGGGGCTGTTCGACTCGGACATGGCGGTACTCCGGGGCGCGCTGATTCGGGCGGATGGGTCGATGGGTCTGGCGGGCTCGTTCGACTCGGTGAGCATGGCCAACCCCCTATACTGTAGCGGCTTACCCTTCAGCCGAGAACGCCATGCTCGATCACCTGCCGACACCGTGCCTGCTGCTTGAGGCCTCTGTCATGGAGCGAAACTGTGCACGGATGGTCGCGGCCGCCGAGCGGCGCGGTGTGCCGTTTCGCGTGCACCTCAAGACTGCCAAGAGCCGTGAGATCGCAACCCTGTGTGCGCAGCACTTCGGCGAGCGCGCAACGGTGTCGACGCTCGCGGAGATTGGCGCCTTGCAGGGCTGTGGCTTTCGCGACTTTCTCTATGCCGTCGCCATTGTGCCGGCCAAGTTCGAGGCGGTTGCGGCGCTTTGCAATCGCGACTGTGCCGTTACGGTCACACTCGACAGCGTGGCCGTTGCGCGCGAATTGGTGGACTTTAGTGCTGCGGCTGATGTGCGCATCCCGGCCGTGATCGAGATCGACCTCGACGGACACCGGTCGGGTGTCAAGTCGAGCGATGTCGAGACGCTCTTGGCCATTGGCCGGGTCCTGGGTGAGGCGGGGTTGTTGCGCGGGGTGATGACCCACGCCGGCGGCAGCTACGCACTCGACTCTGCGCCCGCGCTCGATCAGTGTGCCCTCGATGAGGCGGCGCAAACGGCCGCCGCCGCGCGGACCCTTCGCGAGGCGGGGTTCGACTGTGATCTCATCTCCGTGGGGTCGACTCCGACAGCACTGGCTGACGCGGCGCCGCGTGTCGCCAATGAATTGCGCGCCGGCGTGTTTGTGTTTTTCGACCTCGTGCAATGCGGCATTGGGGCATGCCACGTGGACGACATTGCCCTGAGCGTGCTCGCGAGCGTGGTCAGTGTGAACACCGACAGCCACTCTCTGATCGTCGATGCCGGATGGATGGCGCTCTCGGCCGATCGGGGCACGGCCGCACAACGGGTCGACATGGGCTACGGCCAGGTGTGTCTCGCCGATGGTACGTTGTTGCCGGACATCATTGTCGCCGATGCGCAGCAAGAGCACGGCATTGTGCAAGTCCGGGCAGGCAGTCGGGCAGCACTCCCTGATCTCAAGCCCGGTGATCGCGTACGCATTCTGCCAAACCACGCGTGCGCGACGGCTGCGCAACACGCGCAATACCATGTGCTCGATGCACAGCAGCGCCCGATTGCCTGCTGGGCACGCACAAACCACTGGTAGTGTCGCGTGCAGGACGCGATGGCGCTTGGGGGTAGTGCAGCATGACCCCGCGTGATGACAGAGTAGGTGGTCTCGGGGTTTATGCCGTCGTCGGTGAACTGCGCGCGGCACTCGAAAAGGGCAACGCGGTACTCGAAGCCGAACCCGGTGCTGGCAAGAGCACCGGTGTGCCGCTCGCGCTGATGGATTGCGCGTGGCTCGCTGGCCAGCGAATTGTCATACTCGAACCGCGACGGCTGGCCGCACGCGCCGTGGCCGAGAGACTGGCGGATAACCTCGGTGAATCTCTGGGTGAGTCGGTTGGCCTCGCCACACGCGATGAACGCGTGGGGGATGCGGCGTGTCGCATCGAGGTCATCACCGAGGGGCTTCTGACCCGTCGATTGCAACGCGACCCCGAACTGCGTGGCGTCGGGCTTGTGGTGTTCGACGAGTTCCATGAACGCAGCCTGCAGTCTGATCTGGCACTGGCGCTGTGCCTCGATTGCCAGGACGGGTTGCGTCCAGATCTGCGCGTGCTACTCATGTCGGCGACCGTGGATCGCGCGGCGCTGCAGGTGGCGCTGCCGGGCGTGCCGGTCATTCACTGTGCCGGGCGTCAGTATCCGGTTGACGTGATCTGGTGCCCGCAACCCACTCGCGATGCCCTGCCGGCCACCGTGGCGTCTACCGTTGCCGACGCCTTGCGTTCACACGACGGCGATATCCTGGTGTTTCTGCCCGGTATGCGTGAAATCCGCCAAACAGAGCGCCTGGTGTCGGCGCAGCAGTCGGACCGGGCCGAGGTGTTGACGCTGCACGGTTCCCTTGCGATCGATGCGCAACGCGCCGTTCTGGTGCCCGGGCAACGGCGCCGCATCGTGTTGGCGTCGGCGATCGCGGAAACGTCGATCACTTTGCCCGGCGTGCGCGTGGTGATCGACGCGGGCCTTGAACGCCGCGCCGAGTTTGAACCCGCATCCGGCACCACGGCCTTGCGTACGGTCGAGGCCTCGCAGGCCAGCGCGACGCAACGTGCTGGGCGTGCAGGCAGAACCTCACAAGGCTGGTGTTACCGTCTGTGGGGTCAGGCAGCGCATGTGCGCCGAGCAACACACTGGGAAGCGGAGATCACCCACGCCGACCTCAGCGATCTGTTATTGCAGCTGCGGATGTGGGGCGTGCAGGATGAAGCGGCCTTGCGATGGCTCGATCCGCCACCGAGAGCGCAGTTGGCTGCAGCGCAATCGATGCTGATGACATTGGGTGCTCTTGATACGCGCGGTCAGGTGACACCCGATGGCACCCTCATGGCGTCGCTGGGTATCCCGGTTGCACTGGCGGCCCTGGCCTTGCAAGGGTGGCGGCACGGCTGTGGGAGAGAGGCGTTGCCCCTTGCTGCGGCCTTGGCCGAGTCTCCCCAAGGCGAACGCGATTCGACCGACCATATGCAGCGCGGCAGGCAGCGCCCTGCGACCAAGCGCTTGTTGAAACGGTTGCAAACAGCGTTGTCCAAGAAGGTTGCTTCAGGTCGTGTGCTGACGCTGGACGCGGTGCTGTTACGGGTGTTTCGCGACCACGTGGCGGTGCTGAGTGACCACCGAGACAACCGCTATCGTTTGAGTACGGGCACAGCAGCCTTTTTGCCTGACCAGGATCGTCTCAGCGGTTCGCAGTATCTCGTGGTGTTTGCGTTGGCTGGCGCCGGGCGAGTACCTCGAATCACGCGCGCACGGCAACTCGACCTCGAGTCGGCACTTGCCGTGATGCCGGAACTGATTGATCACGAGGATGTAGTCTCGTGGGATGCAAAACGAGAGCAGGTGGTTGCGGAACGCCGCCAAGGTGTCGGTGCCATCACACTGCGCGTGGACCCACTGCCGAAGGCCGATGACGAGGCCGTTTGTGCAGCCCTTGTCGGGGCGGTTCGTGAGCGCGGACTCGGTGCCTTGCAGTGGGGTGAGGCCGAGCGCCAGTTGCAGAGCAGGGTGGCACTACTGGCGCAACTCGACGGCGGAGAATCGGGGATCCCGGCGTTCGATGACACAGCGTTGCTCGCGCACCTCGAGCACTGGCTTGGCCCACAGTTGATGGGTGTGCGGCGCCTCGCCGATTGCCGACGCATTGCCATTGAGCCGTTGCTGCTTGGTCTGTTGGATTGGCCGATCAGAGAGCGTCTCGAGGCACTCTTGCCGACGCGCATTCGTGTTCCTTCAGGCCGCTTGGTCGCGCTGAATTACAGTGCTGCCGGGGCAACCCTTGAGGTCAAGCTGCAGGAACTGTTCGGCATGCGGGAAGGGCCGCGATTGGCCGGTGGTCGCGTGGCTGTCACGGTGCACTTGCTCTCGCCAGCGCGTCGGCCCCTGGCGGTAACCCGCGATCTCGAAAGCTTCTGGAACAACGGCTACCACGATGTGCGCAAGCAGATGCGCGGTCGGTATCCCAAGCACCCGTGGCCGGAAGACCCGCTGACCGCCGAGCCCACCGCGTACACGAAATCGCGCGCGGCGGGCAAGGGCGGTCGGCGGTAAGCCGCGATCAGTTTGCGGGCAATACGCGAATTTCGACGCGTCGATTGCGCGCGCGGTTCTCGCGTGAGTCGTTGGGTACAAGTGGACTGAACTCGGCGAACCCAGTTGAGCGCAAGCGGCTTGCGGGAATCTGAACCCGCTGTTGCAGATAGCGTGTAGCCGAATTCGCACGAGCCAAGGACAACTCCCAGTTGGACGGGTAGAAGTCCCGAAGTGCGTCATTGATCGGGATGTTGTCAGTATGGCCTTCAACACTGATCGCATTGTCCAGTTCGAGCAGGGTTTCGCCTACGCGACTCATCAGTCGACGTCCACTGTCGCTCAGTTGAGCGCGACCCGAATTGAAAAGTGCGCCATTGGATAGTTGAATCACCACGCTGCCATCGTCGTCGGTACGCAGCGACGCAGGCTCAACATCTGCGAGTGCGTCACTGAGTTGTTGCGCGAGTGCTGCACTGCGTTTTGAGCCCTGGCCGAGTTCTGCTGCCAGAGCCGAATTCTCTTCGACGGTGGCTGCCAGTTGTTCGCGCAGGTTGGCTTGCTTCTGCCGGGCGGATTGCAGGTCGGTCTCGAGCTGAGCCAGGTCGGTATTGAGTGTCTCGATGCTGGCCGTCTGCTCGGCAATAGTGCTGTCGCGTGCGGAGAGACTTTGTTTGATCTCGTCTCGCTCTGTGCCCAACTCGGCAATTCTGGCGAGCAACTCGCTGCCATTGCCCTCGAGATCTTGCGCTTTGGACTGGGTTGCAGCCAGGTCTGCCTGAGTGCCTTGCAATGATTCGCGCGTTGTGTCGAGTTCTGCAGAGACTGCGTCATAACGACCCTGGAGGGTGTTGAGTTCACCACTCAGGGCGTCGCGCGCCTCACCCAGCATTGTGATTTCAGCCAATTTCGCATCGATATCCGATTGCAACGTGGCAGTCTGCTCGGTCAGTGTGGCAACTTGTTCAAGCGCAGCGTCTCGCTCACTGACAACCGGCTTCAACGTCTCGATCTCGTTCATGAGATTGGACTTCTCTTCGTCGCGTTCGCCGAGTTGAGCCATGAAGTTGCTGATCTTTGACTGAAGCCCGTCGGTGACCGATTTGCCTTCCTGTTGGGCCAGCATCGCTGTTGCCAATTGTTCGTCACGCGAGGCCAAGTTGGTGTTCAGTTCGCCAACTTGTGAGGCCAATGCATCGCGTTCACTGGTCAGAGTTTCTACGCTGCTTCGCAACGCATCCGAGTCTGACGTCAAAGTGGACAATTGTTCCTCGAGTGCCATGCGGGCGCGTTTGACCGTATCGATTTCGGCCAGTCGAGCATCTCGATCTGCAGTTATCTCGGTGATTTGTGCCTCGAGTCCGGCGAGGTCCGACTGAAGTGTCGCAAGCGACTCGTTACCGGCGGAAGATGCTTCCAGGCTTTGTGTGAGGTCAGCGTCAAGTTGTGCGACCTGTCCTTTGAGCCCATCGCGTTCGAGTGTCACGGTGTTGATGTCGCTCTCTAGACTTTCGACCTGGCCTGTCAGCGAACCGACCTGATCGGTGAGGGAGCCCACTTGGTCTGAAAGCGCTGTGTTCTGCTCGGACAGGGTCGAGTTCGCGGATTCCAATTCACCGACCGTCTCACCAAGTGAACTGATTTCGGCCTTGAGCGAGCTGCTGGTGGATTCGGCGTTTTCCGCGAGGTTGGCCTGTACATCGTCGAATTCGCGACGCAGCTTCCCGAGTGCGACGGTGGCCTGATCTCGTAGCTGCACGGCGTCATCACGTTCCACCGTCAGTTTTTCCACTTCGGCCTGTTTTCCGTCCAGGGCTGTCTGCAGGCGATTCATGCCGTCTGTTGCCTCGGATTGTGTCGACGCCATGAGGGTGTTGAGTTGCGTCTTCTCGGCCTTGATCGTGTCAAGGTCACTCATGAGCTGGCTAGCCGTGTCATTCAGCGTGTTTCGCTCGGCACTGACCGTTTCAACTTCTTGCTGGATCCGGCTGATGTCGGCCTGCAAACTGGCACGTTGTTGCAGCAGCCCGTCGCGCTCCTCTGTGAGCGTTTGCACTTCGAGTTCCAGCGTTGGAATGGTCTGTTCCGTGGCTGCTTTCCATTTGGACGTTACGTCATCGAGGTCAGTCTGCAATTGCGTGCTCGCGCTGGCGACGTTTTCGCGTTCACTTTCAAGCTTGCGCGTTAGCAGGTTGATTTGGGATTGGTGTTCGGTTGCCTGATCCGCCGCTTGGGTTTCGAGAGAGGCGAAGGCGGAGGTCAGATCAGCAAAGCGAGCCTGAAGGTCCAATTTCTCACCTTCGGCAAATGACAGCTTGTCACTCAAGAGTCCGGTGTCAGCAGCCTTCGCACTGACCTCTGATTGCAGTGACGCGAGGCTCTCGTTGAGTGAAGCGACATCTGCTTGCGATGCTTCCAGCTCAGTTTGTACTGCAGTCAATTCCGAACCGGTAGCCTCCAGTTGGGCTTCGAGTTCTGCGCGTGTCGATTTGGCTTCCTCGAGTGCAGCGGCTGTGTTGGCGAGCTCAGTCTCGAGACTGGAAAATCGGGCTTCGGCATCCCCAACCATTCCGGATTGGGATTCAAGTTCGGTTTGAAGGGACGCGAGCTGCTGCTGCAAGTCCGCTTCTTTTGCCGCGAACTGTTGTGTTGCAGATTCAGTCCCGGCTTGCATTTCGGCCAGTGACTGTTGCGCTGTGCCCACCTGCTCATTTAGCGTTTCGATTGTCGCATCGCGCTCCGTGATCGTGGCCTGAAGCGACAGAACATTTTCTTCGAGCGGGGCGATGGACTCGTCGATGAGTGATTGTCGCTCCAGACTCAAACGATCGCGCTCGGCAGTAACCGTCGCCAATTCATTCGTAGCGGATTCGAGGTCAGCATTGGCTGCTGCCAGTGAGCTTTCTGCGGTGTTTTGGGCCGCGAGCGCAGCATTCAGCTTTCCATCGAGCTCGGCTGCTTGAGACTGTGCTGCACCGAGTTCTGTGGTGAGTGCGGCCATCGGATCGACAGCCGGTTCGCTGACGGTATCCGCTGTACAGAATCGCACGACGATGGCCATCAACAGCACTGCTGCTGATGCCATGGCGGCAGGTGTCAGCGCTTGTAATGCGCCGCGTTGATGCGATGGGCCGTGATTCATGTCTTCTTCTCCTCACTGTTGTGGCAACAGGCCACTTGACTTTGCTTCAGCAGCAAAACAGACCAGGTCAGTGCCCATCCACTGTGACTAGATCGATGGGAAAAAACTAGCACGCTGAACCAGGCAAGTTGTCTGGGTCAGCGGTTTGGTCCTGAAAGTTTAATTTGACTGCGGGTTCTCTCAGGCGAGAGAAACGAACGATTTGTTGTTTCTACGAATCTTTCGTGCGCTGCAACTGACCGGTCCAGTGTCTTTGGCAACCGAGCCCGACGCCGCACTCTGATGTCCACCGCTGTCGGTGGTTGCACCTGCGGAGGCTGCGATTGCCCCAGCCGCGGCGACAGCACCCATAGCGGCAGTACCGACGCCCTGCGCGGCGTCGACAGCGCCACCAGCGGCCCCACTGACGGCGGAACCTGCCGAGTCAATGGCGCCCTGTGCTGCGTCTGTTGCCGAGCTTGCTGCGCCGGAGACCGCATCTGTTGCGGCGCT
>CALDHJ010000164.1 GCA_937941555.1 uncultured Granulosicoccaceae bacterium
GTTCGTTGCCGCGCTTGAAGTTGCCGGTGGCTTTGGCGAGTGCGAGTTGCTGCGCGTTGGCGTTGCCCCGGTCGAGTTGGCGTTGGAGCTTTTCCGCAGCCGCGCCGCGCAGCGTGCCCGCCGCCTGACCACGCCACGTAATCGCGATGCTGCCGTCGCGCAGGGTCTGCCAGGAGAAGGGATTGTCGTCGAGCCCACCGCGGGACTCAGACATAAAAGAGGTTCATAACCGTCAAGGACACGACAAGGAACAACACCGTCATGATGCCGCCGCAGCGGACGAAATCGGCGACCCGGTAACCGCCCGGGCCCATCAACAGCGCATTGACCTGATGGGTCGGGATGATGAAGGAGTTGGAGGTGGAAATCGCGACGGTGAGCGCGAAGAGCCCCGGGTCGCCGCCAGCGGTCACGGCAATACTGACCGCAAGTGGCACGAGCAACACCGTCGCACCGACGTTCGACATCACGAGCGTGAATACGGTTGCGAGCACTGCAACCCCGGCCTGCAATGACCACATCGGCCAGCCGTCGAGTGCGCTCAGCACCTGCTGCGCAATCCAGGTTGCGGTACCGGTCTCCTGCACCGCCTGCCCGAGCGGAATCAGGCTCGCGAGCAGGAACACCGTATTCCAGCTGACCGCCGCGTAGGCTTCGTCAACGGTCAGGACGCGCGAGATGATCATGCCGGTCGCGCCGATCAGCAGCGCAAGCGACAGCCGCACATCGCTGAACAGAATCAGCGACAGGGCGATCAGGAAAAACGCGAGTGCCCAACCGACCTTCTTCGGCCGCAACTCTTCCTGGGGAAAGTCACTCGTGACGATCACGTAGTTGTTGTTGCTCTTGAGCTGTGTGAGCCGATCCCAGGGTGTGTGGATGACCATGGTGTCGCCCGACTGCAACGTCAGCTGGCTGATGTCGGTCGCCTCGTGGTCTTCGGTCTCGACGTGGCTGTAGGTGTTCTCACCGCGGTGAACCGCCAGCAGGCTCAGGCCGTGCGCACGGCGCAGCTTGAGATCGCGCGCGGTTTTGCCGATGGCCTGCGAATCGGGCGGCACCACCACCTCTGCAACGCCAGCGCGCGTCGGCACGAACTCCTCGGCAAAAATCTCGAGCCGCGGCATGATGGTGAGATCACAGCGTTCGGCCATGCGCTCGACCACCTGGCGCTGGCCAAGCACCGCCAGACGGCACGGCGCCGTGATCTCGACATCGATCGGCGGACCGACCCAGCGGCGACCCTGGTGGTAGGTGCCAATGATGTAGAGCCGGTTGGCCAGCATCACGTCGCCGATCAGCTGGTTCTGCAGGCTGCACCCGGCCGGCACGTCGAGCTCGAAGATGTCGGCTTGCAAACCGTAGAGGCGCTTGAGGTACTGCTTCATCGACTGACCGGCCGCACCGTCGGTCTTCTCGGCGGTCTTGGGCAGGACCCAGCGACCGAACAGCACAAAATACAGGATGCCGGTGACGACCAGGGCGATGCCGATCGGGGTCACCGAAAACAGGCTGAATTCGGCAATCTGCTGATCGGCTGCCAGCGTGGTGTTGGCGCCAGCAATCAGGTCGTTGAGCAAGATGAGCGGCGACGACCCGACCATCGTCAGCGTGCCACCGAGGATCGCGCAAAAGCCCATCGGCATGAGCAGGCGCCCGAGCGGTATCCGGGTGCGCGCGGAGATCCGGCTGACAACCGGCAGAAAGAGTGCTGCGGCCCCGACGTTCTGCATGAAGCTCGAGATCACGCCGACCGTGCCGGAGACGATCGGCACGATCCGCTGTTCGGTGCCACCGCCGTGGCGCAGGATCAGCGCAGCCACACGCGACATGACACCGGTCTTGTCGAGACCGGCCCCGATGATCATCACGGCGATGATCGACATAACGGCATTCGATGAGAACCCGGCGAAGAGCTGGCGCACATCCACCAGGCCCTCGAGCATCGGCACGTAACTCAACGCCCCGAGCAGCACCATGATCAGCAGCGCCGCCAGGTCGACCCGCAGTACTTCGAAGGCGAACAACACCACCGTGAGCCCGAGCAGGCTCAGTACAGCGATCATCTGGATGGTCAGCGCGACAGGTTCCAATGTCTCTCAGGCTCCAACCGTTAACTTGTCAATCATAGTTCAGACTCACTTTCAGCGCCGAACCTGTCCCAGGCTTGCAATAATTTTGCATCAGCTGCCACCCCCTTGCTCGCGACCCGCACGTGATCGGGCAATCCGAAGGATGCCGCGCTGCGTATTTGTACGGATGCCCGCTCGAGCAGCCGTTGCCTGAAAGCACTGGCACCGGGCCGCTCCAGCAGCGCGAAATGGGTGTCGGTTGGCAGGACGACCACACCCCGCGCGCGCAACGCCTCCCACAGTGACGCCGCACTCTCGCGCACGGCCACGATTGCCCGGTCTGTAGCGTCGATCACCTCGGGTTCGAGTGCCGCGAGCCCGGCGGCAATCGCCGGTTGAGATACCGACCACGGCGGCAGCACCGCATTGAGCGCTGCCGCCCGGTACACCGGCAACACCGCATAGCCGAGCCGCACTCCCGCCAGCGCAAAATCCTTGGTCAGCGAATAGAGGTTGATCGCGCCTTCAATCGAGCGGAAGCGCTGCGACGGATCGACAAAAGTTCGGTAGGCGTGATCGACCACCAACAGCGATTCGTTGTCGAGGCAGACCTGCATCAGTCGCACCAGCTGCGCCTCGGGCCAGAGCCGACCGGTCGGGTTATTCGGTTGGCACACGAACACGAGCGCCGGTTTGAACTGCTGCACCGCGCGAAACACTGCACCGAGATCGGGTGTGTCGTCCGGTGCAACGTGCACGCGCTCGACGCGCCGCCTCAATGCGACGGCGGCATCTGCATACTCCCCAAAGCTCGGCGACACCACGAGCACCCGATCGCCCTCACGTGAGTAGGCCTGCACGCTCGCGAAAATCAGCTGCGCCGCTCCGGCGCCGGCGACCACGGCGTCGAGCGACACCCGGTGGCAGGCGCTGAGGCGCAGCCGCAACGGCGCTGCATCAGGTGACGGGTAGGGTTCGATCGCCGCCGAGCGCACAGCCTCGCGCACGCGCGGGTGCGCGAGACCCGGCAGGCAGTTGCTGCTGAAATCGAGCACCTGCGCCGCGTCGAGTCCGAGACGCTCCAATTCGGCCGGGTTCAGCGCACCGTGCAACTCACTCACAACAGTGTCCCGAGTGCGGCACAGCTCAGCGCCATCATCCACACCGCCACACCGCGGTTCACCAACGAGCACGCACGCTCGATATCGCGCACCTCCGGTGCCCGGCCCGAGCCGAGACGCGGCCGTGATTTGATCTCGCCGTCGTAGTGCGCATCGCCACCGAGTTCGATCTCGAGTGCGCCCGCCCCACTCGCCATCACGGCGCCCGCGTTACCGCTATACCAACGGTGCGTCTGCCATGCCCGCCAGGCGGAGCCACTCGCCCCGAGCGCGGTGTAGGTGGCCGCAGTCAAACGGGCTGGCACCCAGTTGAGCAGGTCATCTAAGCGCGCCGCGGCACAACCGAAATGGGTGTAGCGGGCATTGCGGTATCCCCACATCGCATCAAGCGTGTTGACCGTCCGGTAGAGCACCGCGCCGAGCGGACCCAGCACCACCGTCCAGAACAAAGCCGCGAACACGGCGTCGGCGCCGTTCTCGAGCACCGACTCAACCGTCGCACGGCTCACATCCGCTTCGTCGAGCGCATCGGTGTCGCGCGAGACGATATGCCCGAGTGCCGTGCGCGCGCGCTCGAGATCGCCGACCGCCAGTGGCGTTGCGATGGCTGTTGCATGCTCGACCAGGCTACGCCGACCGATCGCGAGCGTGAGCGCGACCACGGTCAGCGCGAACTCCGGCAAGACTGCCCCCAGCAACAGAAACGGCAGCATCGCAATCAGCACCACCGCGCCCACGGCAAACGCACCGAGTTTGAGCTGCCACGTTGTCGAATCCGACTCGTTGCGCAATGCTACTTCCACCCGTTCCGCTGCATCGCCCAGCCACACCAGCGGGTGCCAGCGCAGCGGCGGCTCACCCAGGAAGTGGTCTGCAGCCAGGGCAATGGCGATAGCGAGACAAAGCGTGATCACGGGGACGGGTCCGGTGCGAGAATAGGCATTATACCGAGCGCAACGCCCCGCCTAGGGTCCAGCGCGCCGGTTTTTACCAGCCACGCGTCCAATCGATACAATCCTTCCATGACAACTGGTCTCATCATCGCCGCCCCCCACTCCGACGCCGGCAAGACAACGCTGACGCTGGCGCTGTTGCGCGCGCTGCGCGACACCCTGCGTCCAGGTGCCTTCAAGTGCGGCCCGGACTATATCGACCCACGATTCCACGAGGCGGCATCTGGCGTCACCTGTTACAACCTCGACACCTGGGCGATGTCCGATGACAGCCTTGGCGAGATTGCGTCCCACCATGCCGACAGACGCGTCTCGCTGGTCGAGGGGGTCATGGGCCTGTTCGACGGCGCAGCCGACGGGCGAGGCAGCACCGCCGAACTCGCCCGGCGCACCGGCTGGCCAGTGGTATTGGTGGTCGATTCCAAGGGACTCTCCGATTCGGTCGCGCCCCTCGTTGCCGGATTCTGCGATTTCGATCCCGCCGTTTCCATTGCCGGTGTGCTGCTCAACCGCGTCGGTTCAGACAGCCACGAGGCGCGGTTGCGTCAGGCCCTCGCGCCACTCGGAGTGCCTGTTCTCGGGAGCCTCAAACGATCGGATGCGCTGCAGTTGCCGCGGCGCCATCTCGGCCTGCTGCAAGCGGACGAAATCCACACACTCGACCACTACCTCGACGCCGCCGCGCATGCCGTGCAGCAGACGGTCGACCTCGAGCGCCTGATCGCTTGCGCCCGGCCCTGCGCGCTGAGGCCCGACCACACCCACAGTCCGTGGGTGCCAGATCTCGGGCCCCGTGTCGCGGTCGCAAACGACATCGCGTTCGCGTTCTGTTATCCGCACTGGCGCGCCCGCTGGGCGCGTTCCGGCGTCACCGTGCTCCCTTTCTCGCCACTCAATGACGAGCCACCGAACACTGATGCAACCGGGGTGTTTCTGCCC
>CALDHJ010000165.1 GCA_937941555.1 uncultured Granulosicoccaceae bacterium
CGAGCTCTGCCTCACCAAGGTCCGCTGCGTACAGCTCCACCGAGAAACGGTGAGTGAGATCCCGCCCAAGAACCAGCTTCGCTCCGTTCTATCGGTCTTCAGTCAGCGTCAACCCGGAACCGTTGGGGTTGGGTTGGAGCTGGCTCACACCGCCAGAGAGTCCGAGATACCAACGCCCGTGAAAGGTTTCATCCGTGGCGTTGGCACATGTGCCCATTGCCATCATCAGGGACGCCATCAACAGTCGAAGTTTCATCGTTTACTCACACCAATTGAAGTCCGTGGGCCGTGCCTGCGCGAACGACGTAGTAAATGCCGTCGCATAGCACCTATGCCAGATACCCCTAAAAGTAGACCGAATAACGGATTTAAGGTGCCTGATCCGAGGTATCCGTTGAGTCCGGTCTGCAGACCGACATTGGTCAAGCCGCCAATCACATCCGGATCGTTTGCCGTGTCGCCGGGTTCGATGACATCGGCCGCACCGTCATTGTCGCTGTCGGGCAGGCTGATAACCGCCCCGTCGTGCATGCCGTCTCCATTCGCGTCCACCAAGCCATCGACAAGCCCGTTCTGATCAGAATCAGCAAGTCCGGCTTCCACGGTGTCGCTCACGCCATCCGCGTCGGAATCGGAATCGCGAAAATTCGCGACACCGTCGTTGTCCGAATCGACTGCAGCGGCGTAGGCCGAGGCAAGTGGAACGCCATCAGGCGACACGGTCCCGGCCACACGACCCGCTGATACGGACGCGCTGTCACCACTTTCCAGCGCGTCGGGGATGCCGTCGTTGTCGGTATCCAGATCCCGAAAATCCGCGAGCGCATCGCCGTCGGTGTTGGCCACCGCATCGGCCGCACCATCATTGTTGAAATCGTTCGACCCGCTGTCGACACTGGTTTCAATGGCATCCAGTAGACCGTTTGCGCCGACGGCACCAGCATCAAGTTGCCCGTTGTTGTCGGCATCGAAAGCACCCAGCAACGGGCTTGCTTCGGCGAGGTCGAAGATACCGTCGTTGTCACTGTCTGGGTCGAGTCGATCGAAGACACCGTCCGAGTCGGAATCGACGTCGGCCCCACCGGGCGTGCGTTCGACCGCGTCCGGGATTCCGTCGTTGTCATCGTCGATGTCGATGTCATCCGACACCCCATCCTGATCGAAATCATCAGCGTCGCGAAAATCAGAGCGACCGTCTCCATCCGAATCCCCTGCACCTTCAAGCTGGTCGCTCACCCCATCACCGTCTGAATCGAGATCGCGCCGGTCAGGCAGACTGTCAGTGTCGCTGTTGAGGGGGACCGTGCTGTAAAAAATGGCACCTGCTGATGTGGATGTGGCTACCCCAAAGGCGTCCACGGTGACAGTCCCAACACCGACTCGCCCGTCCCCATCGCCGTCAAAGCCCGCATTGTTGCGAAAGAAATTCTCCGTTGCGTCACTCAAGGTGTCGTTATCGGAGTCTGTGTCGAGAAAGTCGGGGTCGTCACCGTTGTCCGTGTTGAAGGGGCTGTCGGCGACGGTGTCGCCGTCATAGTCGACCAGGCCGCTCTCGGCTGCGGTCTCCAACGAATCAAGTAATCCGTTTGCGCCGGAACCGGCCATGGCCGCATCGAGGACGCCGTCGTTATTCCCGTCGAGAGAGCGATTGCCGGGCCAGGCCTCGTGAGCATCGAATACCCCGTCGTTGTCGCTGTCGAGGTCGGAGGAGTTGATCACACCGTCCGAATCCGCATCACCACCACCCTCGACCGTGTCGGGAATGCCGTCATTGTCATCGTCGAGATCGACACTGTTGGCAATCAAGTCGCCGTCGATATCGGGGTCACCAGACGTATCACACGCGCGGACATTGATCGCTGCAATCGCCACATCGTCGCCAACCGTGTTGCTGACCACAAAGTCGAGAATCCGCAAGGTCACACTGGTTGATGCGCCACTGAAAAAGGTGGTTTGCACCAGGGCCCAATCGTCGCTGACCGTCTCGTACACCAGATTGGTTTGCGAACCGGCAGCGCCGTCAACCTCAAGCCCGATGGCCGGCTCGGCCCACGAGGCGGTCGTCGAAGGGGCAAGCGACGGGTCGATCGCATTGGATGCGTAGAGGTAGAACACGTAATTCTGGCCAGGTGTCACCGTCACGTCTTGCGCCCAGATTGCCGTGGCGGTCGGATTGGCATTGCCGTTGGCATAAAGCCAGTTGGTCGCTGCCGGCACACCGCGAGCGGGATCTCCCGGAAAAGCACCCTGTACAACAAAAGGCTGTGTGTGTGTGCCCGTTCGAATCGACACTTCGTTGTCGCCGACGTTGACGCCTTCATTCACGTAGGCGAATTCCGAGCTGAACCCTTGTGGTACACCCCCGACACTCAAGGTGTTGAAGTTGCCATTGGCAACGTTGTTGGTCGCCGACTCGGCGGTTCCCACAGGGCACACGCTCGCGGCAGACGTGACCACTGCCGACGCGCTCTTCGGGGACAGTTGCAACACCATCGCAACCAGCGCGACCAGAGACCAGACTTTCACCGAATTGAACACCGGAGCTTTCTCCCTTGATTTGACGGAGGACCAGTGAGCGCACCAGCGCCAGCCCTGTAATCAAAGGAGTATAGGCAGGCGACTCTGCTGCGAATGGCGCCAACAGGTCACTGAAGGTTACAAATACGGAAATCGGCGGCCCGAGCGCACTCGTTCGAGCCCGCCCGAATCAACGGACCGCGCCACCGCAGTTCATCTCCGAAAAATGGGGCAGCCCCGGCCACTTGCTGATGCGAGTCGGTCACGCGCACAACAGGCATCACCTCGAAGCTCAACGCCGCCAATGCATTTTTCACGATCAACCTCGGTACTCGGGCAGCTTGAGAGACGTATACCCACACGCACCATGAAGATGAAAAGGAGAAAAAGTGATCCTGATGCACCGGCCCTGGTGAGGCCAGTTTGCCAGATCGCCAACTCATTCTTGCCGGTGATCTCTGGATTGTCTGCCGCATCGCCCGGCTCGAGCGCATCCGGCACACCATCTCCGTCGCGGTCGGGCCGGCGGGTCGCTGCCCCATCGTGCATACCGTCGCCGTCCGCATCCTCCAAGGCATCCACACGGCCATCGTTGTCAACGTCAAGCAGCCCAACCTCCTGCGTGTCGCTCAACCCATCCTGATCTGAATCAAGGTCCCGGAAGTCGGCCCGGTCATCCAGATCCGTGTCGACTGGTGGGTCGTAGGTCGCACCGACAGGGAGGCCACTTGCGCTCACACTCCCCTGGATACGGCCACCCGACATAACCACGTCGTTGCCACTTTCGAGCGCGTCAGGCACACCGTCATTGTCAGTATCGAGATCGCGGAAATCCGGCAGCAGGTCTCCATCGCTATCGGCCGGATCGTCACCGAGGCCGTCACGGTCGTAATCGATTGCGCCGCTGTCCGGAGACGTTTCCAATCCATCAACCAGTCCGTTTTCACCCACAGCCGATCCGGTGAGCCGTCCGCCTGTGCGGTTCAGCGTCGTGGCATCAGGCAACCCGGCTTCGTCCAAATCGAAGATCCCGTCGTTGTCGCTGTCGAGGTCCAAGCGGTCGACGATGCCATCACCGTCCGTGTCGGTGTCCAGGCCCACCGCTGATTGCTCGACGCTGTCCGGTATGCCGTCATTGTCGTCATCCAGGTCGAGACTGTCCGGCACGCCGTCGTTGTCGGCATCATCATCGTCCCGAAAATCCGGCACGCCATCGAGATCACTGTCTGCGGTGCCTTCGAGCAAATCGCTCGCACCGTCTCCGTCGGAATCGGGGTCGCGGCGATCGGGCAAGCCGTCGGTGTCGCTGTTGACCGGCGACGACGGGTAGCTGAACGCCCCCGTCACACTCGACAGTACAACGCCATTGGCGTCCACGGTTACCGCACCTTGCCCAGCGCGTCCGTCCGCATCGGTGTCGTACCCGAGATCGCCAGCCGCAAAGGCCTCGGTCGCGTCGGAAAGCGTGTCGTTGTCCGAATCGGTGTCGAGGTAGTCTGCGTTGTCGACACCGTCGGTGTTGAAGGGCGCATCAGGCACCCCGTCATCGTCGAAGTCAACCTGACCGCTCTCAGCCGCAGACTCGAGGGCGTCGAACAGACCGTTGTCCCCGACCGCAGACGACGCCGAATCCAGCACACCGTCATTGTCGGCATCCAATGCCCTGTTGCCAGGCCATGCCTCGTGCAAATCGAATACGCCGTCGTTGTCGCTGTCCAGATCGAAGGCATTGACCACCCCGTCACCATCCGCATCACCCGTGCCTTCGACGCTGTCCGGGATACCGTCGTTGTCGTCATCAAGGTCGAGATTGTCCGGCACGCCGTCGTTGTCATTGTCTGCCACCGGAGCCGGTGGTGGTGAGTCACCACACACGCGGGCATTGATTGCCGCAATGGCAACGTGGTCACCCAGCGACTGCCCATTGACCAGATCAATAATTCGAATATCGAGCGATGTCGATGAGCCGGTCCAGAACACCGTCTGCGCAAGCGACCATTCATCCGATCCCAATTCGTAGCGCAGGGTCATCTGTGACCCCGAGTTTCCGTTGACTGACAGTCCTACTCGCGGTGTTGTCCAGTGCTGAGTGACTGAGGCCGATAATGCAGGATCAGCGGCATTGGAGGCATAGAAGAATATGCTGTAGAGCTTGTTCTGTTGGACCGGAACATTCTGTTGCCAAATGTTTGTTGGCGACGGCAAGGTATTCCCATTCGCATAAAGCCAGCTGTCCGTGCTTGCAATTCCACGCGCTGCGTCACCCGGGAATCCGGACTGAAGCACATCCCCATCAGCGTATTCACCATTTCGGACGGCAACGCTGTTCTCTCCGACACTGGCTGTATCGACAAAATTGAATTCAGTCGTGAATGCAACTGGTGTGGTCCCGTCAGCAGCTGCAGAAAAGTCTCCGTTCTCAACAACATTGAGACCTTCAAATGTGCCACCCGGGCATTGCGTCGCCGCCGTATTGACATTCGCAACGGCTGAGGGCGTGCCGAGTGAAGCGATCGAAAGCGTCAGACCACAGAGTCCGCATCGGGCCAAAGTACCCATCTTGCACATGTTGAATCACCCAGAGGTTTGCAACGATGGGGAGGGGCTCGTGCCGGCAAACCACAGGCCGGTGAGCAGGCCGGTCCCATCGCTATCCCGGCACGCAAACACCTGCAATTAGCGTGTCGAACCGCGGGCGTGGCGAACGCCGGGCTCCTTACAGACCAGAAACGTAACTTATTGATCAATATAGAAATAAATTGACGAGACGCCCTCATGTCGCCAGCTCGGCCACGGGTTGGTCTCATCGTTCACCGAGGCGGGCGACTTCCGAACACGGTCAAGCGAAACCGAGACACAGGTAAGCGGATTCGCCCGTGGCGCCAAACACCGTACGCGAGCACGGTCTGACCCAAGAAAAACCGGAGGTGTGAGGCTTTTTATCAGCTCGATTCAGTGCGAGACGACTACGCCTCCGGGCGCATGTGCGGGAACAGAATCACATCACGAATCGAGGCCGAGTCGGTGAGCAACATGACCAGCCGATCGACACCAATGCCCAGCCCGGCGTTGGGCGGCAATCCGTATTCGAGTGCGCGCACATAGTCGGCGTCGAAATACATCGCCTCTTCATCGCCTGCGTCTTTGCGATCGACCTGGTCGTGGAAGCGCTCGGCCTGATCCTCTGCGTCGTTGAGCTCGGAGAAACCATTAGCGATTTCGCGGCCGGTAATGAACAGCTCGAAGCGGTCCGTGAGGTTCGGATTGTCGTCAGCCCGGCGGGACAGCGGCGATACCTCAATCGGATGCTGTGTGATGAAGGTCGGTTGCCGCAGTTTGTCTTCGACGGTTTCTTCAAACGCGACCAGCTGCAACTCCCCGAGGCTCGCACTCGCCTCGGCCGGTAACGAACGCGATTTCAGCCACGCCGCCAGTGCGGTCGCGTCATCCACCAGCTCCTCGCTGACGTCGTCGTTGTATGCCACAACAGCATCGCGCATCGTGATGCGCTCGAAGGGTTTGGCGAAATCCACCTCTTCGTCCTGATAGGTCACACACGCCGACCCGCACACGGTTTCGGCGATGTGGCGCAACATGTGTTCAGTCATGTCCATGTAGTCGACATAATCGACGTAGGCTTCGTTGCATTCCATCATGGTGAATTCGGGGTTGTGCCGTGTCGACAAGCCCTCGTTTCGAAACACACGGTTGAGCTCGAACACACGGTCAAAGCCACCGACCAGTGCGCGCTTGATCGGCAGCTCCTGCGCCACCCGTAGATACAAGTCGCGATCGAGTGCGTTGTGGTGTGTCACAAAAGGCTTGGCCGCGGCACCACCCGGGATGGTCTGCATCATCGGGGACTCGATTTCGAGGTAACCCCGATCGACGAGAAAGCGTCGCATCGCGTCGATCGTCGCCGCCCGCTTGATGAAAGTATCACGCGACTTCTGCGTGACGATCAGGTCGACGTAGCGCTGGCGGTAGCGCAACTCCTGATCGGTCATACCGTGGAATTTCTCGGGCAACGGCCGAAGCGACTTGGTCAGCAGCCGCAAACTCTGGACACGGACCGAGAGCTCGCCCTTCTGAGTGATAAACAGGCTGCCGTTCGCGCCGACGATATCGCCCACATCGAGTGTCTTGAAGGCAGCATAGGCCTCCTCGCCGATCGCTTCGCGCTGGACGAACAACTGAATGCGGCCACTGGTGTCCTGCACACTGGCAAAGCTCGCCTTGCCCATCACCCGCTTGGCCATCATGCGCCCGGCCACGCTGACTTCGACCTGCTCGCCCTTGAACCACTCGGGGTCGCGTGACGCGTAGTCGCGCTGCAGATCGGCGGCTTCGTGCTCACGCCTGAAGTCATTGGGGAATGGGTTGCCCACCTCGCGCAGTGCCTGCAGCTTCTGGCGGCGCTGGGCGATCAGTTGGTTTTCGTCTTGCGGTTGGTCAGTCATCGTGAGGTCATTCCAAGCCGGCCTTGAGACTGGCTTCGATAAAGGGATCGAGGTTGCCGTCCAGCACGCTTTGCGTCGAGCTGATCTCGACACCGGTGCGCAGGTCCTTGATACGGGATTGATCCAGAACGTATGAGCGAATCTGGTTGCCCCAGCCGACATCCGATTTGGCGTCTTCGATCACCTGGGCATCGCCACGGCGTTTTTGCAGCTCGAGCTCATAGAGCTTCGCCTTGAGCTGCTTCATCGCCTGGTCCTTGTTCTTGTGCTGCGAGCGGTCGTTCTGGCACTGCACCACAACCCCGCTCGGATTGTGCGTGATGCGCACCGCAGACTCGGTGCGGTTGACGTGCTGTCCGCCGGCGCCAGAGGCGCGGTAGACATCAATACGCAAATCAGCGGGGTTGATATCGACTTCGATGTTGTCGTCGATCTCGGGCGACACGAACACCGCAGCGAAAGACGTATGGCGACGGTTGCCCGAGTCGAAGGGTGACTTACGCACCAGGCGGTGAACGCCGAGTTCGGTGCGGAGCCAGCCATACGCGTACTCGCCTTCAACCTGAATCGTAGCCGACTTGACCCCCGCCACTTCGCCGGGAGAGCACTCCATCAGCTGCGCTTTGAAGCCTCTGCGCTCGCACCAGCGCAGATACATGCGCAGCAGCATCTCGGCCCAGTCTTGAGCCTCGGTACCACCGGCACCCGCCTGAATATCGACGAAACAGTTGTTTTCATCCTGTTCGCCGCTGAACATCCGGCGAAATTCCAGTCCGTTCACTTTGGCCGCGAATTGCTCGACGTCGTCAGACACCGATTGAAACGTCTCTTCGTCGTCTTCTTCACGCGCCATTTCGAGCAACTCAACGGCGTCGGTCAGGCCATCACGCAACTCGTCAAGTGTATTGACTACCCCTTCGAGCGAGGCGCGCTCGCGGCCGAGTGTCTGCGCCCGCTCGGGGTCGTTCCAGACATCGGGCTGCTCCAGCTCGCGCTGGACTTCTTCGAGTTGCTCGCGCTTGTCAGCGTAGTCAAAGGTACCCCCTCAGCGCTTCACAGCGCTCCTGCAGGTCCTGGATCTGATTGCGAATCGGGTTGGTATCAAGCATCACGGAGTGCCGCGTCGAAACTCCCCAGCATACGTCAGTTCGGGACTTTTCTCACCCATCATGCCGACACAGCCCACCTGATCGGGCCTTGCATCGGAGCCGTCGGAATCCCCTGCCGGCAAGCCGCAACGCCACTCCCTGGCGCAATCACCGGAACACCGAGGCCCTGAACATGTCGGAGTTTGCAGGTCGGCAACCCCCGCCGGGTGTCATATCGGCTAGCATCTGGCGTGTCTCATCGGTGTCAATGCCGCCCATCGTGTGCCGTTTCAAACTTGGAGTAACTATGAAAACCACACTCATCGCAGCGTCTCTCGCCTTGATTGTCTCGGGCTGTGCCACAGACGGTGGCGTCAACAAGACGCAGGCTGGCGCTGTCATCGGCGCCGTGCTGGGCGCCGCTGCCGGTAATCAGACCGGCGACAGCAAGAAGGAACGCCGCAACGACCGAGTCGTGGGTGCCATCCTCGGCGCCGCAGCTGGCGCTGGCGTCGGCCGCGTGCTCGACAACCAGGAGGCCGAGCTCAACCAGGCGCTTGAAGACGAGAAAATTGCACGACAGGTCGAGGTACAGCGTGTGCGCGAAGACCTGCTGCGACTGACCCTCGACAGCGAAATCTCGTTCGACTTCGACAGCGCCGAGATCAAGCCCGCCTTTCGCAATAGCCTGGACAAGGTTGCCGATGTGCTGGTGCGTTATGAGAAGAGCGATGTTCGGGTCGTCGGGCACACCGATTCGATCGGCAGCGCCACCTACAACCAGACACTCTCCGAGCGGCGTGCCGCCGCGGTTGAACGCTACCTGGCCGATTCGGGTGTCGCCGCCTCACGCTTGAGCAGTGCGGGTGCCGGCGAGAGCCAGCCGCGCGATACCAACGACACCGAGGCTGGGCGCCAACTGAATCGACGGGTCGAGATCTTCATCTCACCCAACGAGTAACACCGACTCGCCATCGGTTTCCGCTCTCGCGATTGCGCACTACGCAATCGCGTGTGCGCCGCTCAGTGGGTGTCGAGAAACGCGAGCAGTAGCCGATTGACCTCCGCAGGCTGCTCCTGCTGCGTCCAGTGTCCGCAGTCGGCGATCCGGTGGGTGTCCACGTTCGGCACCCACTGCGGCATGCGCTGCAGCTCGGCACCGAAGCGCGGCACGGGGTCAAACTCACCCGCGATGAACAGCGCTGGTTGCTTGATCAGGGTGTTCTGCAGTTCGCGCGAGAGTCGCCAGGTGTGGTCGAGATTTCGGTAGTAGCTCAATGGTCCGCGCAACCCACTGCGCGAAAATTCGTCCAGGTAGAAGGCAAAATCCGCCTCGTCCAACCACCGAGGCAAGCGCCCAGGATCTGCCATCACGTCGAGCAATCTGGCACTGGTCGGGTGCGCGCGTGTGTCGAAGCCCCCCGGATTCTCGGCGCAACAACTGAACAGGAAGCTGCGCAAAAAACGCGGTAGGTCGGCTTGCAACTCGGCTTCAGCGCCCCCCTCTTCCTGAAAATATTGCATGTAGAAAAAACAGTCGGCAAAAAGCCGGGCAAAGCCTTCTGTGGGCGGTTGGGGAGGCTGTCCGCCGTAAGGCACACTCAGTGCGGCCACCTTACCGACGCGATTCGGAAATCGCATGGCGGTGTACCAGGCAGTGGGCGCTCCCCAATCGTGGCCGACCACGTGAAAGTGCTCGTGGCCCATGGCGCGCGCCAGATCGGCAACGTCATCGCTCAGGGCGATCTGGTTCGTTCGCGAAGTATCGCGTGGCGTGTCCGATTGGCCATAGCCAGGCATGTCGAGCGCCACCGCGCGGTAGCCTGCCGCTGCGAGTGCCGGTAATTGATGCCGCCAGGAATACCAGGACTCCGGGAAACCGTGTAGCAGCAGCACCAGTTCGGCATCGGTCGGCGCTGGCGCCGCTTCCACCGCGTGGTAGCGCACGCCATTGACCGACCAATTCGAATGCAACCAATCCGTCACCGCAACACACCTCTCGATTTACCGACCGACGTGCTCAGCCACATCACCTTGTCAATCAAAACACAGTACCTCGGCCGGGTGGTGCCAGGCGTCGAGCACGCGCAAGAGGTCCTGTGTACGAATGCGGGTGCTGTGGGTGTTGCGACACGGGTGCAACCAGATCCACTCCTCTTCCATCAACGCGCTGTCGATCACGATACGAA
>CALDHJ010000166.1 GCA_937941555.1 uncultured Granulosicoccaceae bacterium
GTAGCGCTGCAAGTCGCTGATGGGCAGCCGCACCAGGTCTGCGAGGTGCAAGCCTGGCAAAGAGGTGTGATTGCAGTTGTGCGTCGGTACGGCGTGGCGAGTGACACCGTCTTCGGTCACTCGGCTCTGGCCGACCCGCCACGCCAGGGCCTCTGGCACCAGGCGTGTGCCGGCGCAGGTCGGGCAGGGGGCATAGCTGCGGTAGCGTGAGAGCAGCACGCGCACGTGCATCTTGTAGCTGCGCCCCTCCATCCACTCCCAGAACCGCTGCACGCCGTACCAGCTGTTGGAGTTGAACCCGTTCTCACCCTCGATGACCCACTGTTGCGTGTCGGCATCGAGTTCGCCCCAGGGTGTGTCGAGCGCGACGCCGCGCCGCTTGCCGTAGCGCATCAGGTCGCGTTGGCAGATCGCGTTGGTGTCGCTTTGAAACGGTTTGATCGCGCCGTCGCGCAGGCTTTTGGTTGCGTCGGGAATGACCAGGTCGTAGTCGATGCCCATGACGCGCCCGAAGCCGCGGCAGTCCCCGCAGGCTCCCACCGGGGAATTGAACGAGAACAGCGCCTGGGTCGGTTCGCGGTAGGCGATATCGCAGCGGGTGCAGTGGCGGCGGTTGCTGAAGCGCCGGGTGTCGGTTGGCTGGCGATCGGCGTCGAGCGTGACGACGGCAAATTCGCCGTTGCCACGCAGCGCGGCGGCCTCGAGCGCTTCACCCAGGCGGTCGCGGTTGGCGCGCGTCAGCCGCAGGCGATCCTGAATGACCCGCACCTGGCCGCCGTCGGTGTCGAGGGTGCGCTCGTAGCCCTGGGCACTGAGGTGCGCGCGAATCTCGTCTTCGCTGAAATTGTCGGGAATGGCGACGTCGAACACGACCGCAACCCGCGTATCCGCTGCGTCGGCGAGCAGGGCCTCGGCGACATCGGATGCGGTGTCGGGTTTGATGGCGTCGCCACACTGTTGGCAGTAGAGGTCGGCAGCGCGCGCGAACAGCAGCTTGAGGTGGTCGTTGAGCTCCGTCATGGTGCCGACCGTCGAGCGCGAGGTGCGCACCGGGTTGGTCTGGTCGATGGCGATGGCGGGCGGAATGCCGGTGATGGCGTCGACGCGCGGCCGGTCCATGCGGTCGAGAAACTGGCGCGCGTAGGGCGAGAAGGTTTCGACGTAGCGTCGTTGTCCCTCGGCATAGAGCGTGTCAAAGGCGAGTGAGCTCTTGCCCGAGCCGGATACACCGGTGATAACCGCGATTTCGCCCAGCGGCAAATCGAGATCGAGGTTTTTGAGATTGTTGTGGTGCGCGCCGCGCACCGACATGGTCGAGCGCTTGGGTCTGGAGCGGGGCATGAGCAGTCGGTGCGGGCCGGTGGAGTCCGATTGTACCGTGACCCTCCGGTGCGGACCCGGCTTTAGGGTGTGGGCCGCACGGCCGGGCGCGCCATGCTTCTGTCATCCGTCAGCTGACTCGGACAACGCGGTTGAAAAGGAGGCCAGTGGGGGCCGGAACAGAGCCCTCAGCGTGGAGTCAGCTCGCGCGCGGTGGCAACACCGCGTAGGTGCTCGAGCCCTGCGCCACGGCGCGCTCATCGCCCTCTACCGTGACCGTCACTTCGCCGAACACCAGCGACCGTCCGGCCTTTAGGACCTTGCCGTGTGCCAGCAGGTCGCCACCTTTTGCCGCGCGCAGGAAACTCGTTGACTGCGACACCGTGGTGACCTCGGCTACGCGGCCGAGACCGGCGAAGCAGACAAAGACCATGGCGGTGTCGATCAGGGCCATGCTCGCCTGGCCGCAGACGATGCCACCGATGCGGCACAAGCGCTCGTGCTGGGGCAGTCGCAGCACCACACCGTCAGCGTCGATCCGCTCGACCCGCAGGTCGAGGTCCTGAACCCAGTCGGCAAAAAGATCGACCAGGAGCTGATTGGCCTCTTGCAGCGTTGGCACGTTTGCGTCGCTCATCGGAACTCCCAATGTGTGGTGGCGTGACACCGCAGTGTACCCAAGCGCAGACGACCGGCGTAGCCATTGCGGTGTGTCCTGGTGTACAACACACAGGGAGCCCAACACGCGAGACCCACCGTGAATCTCTACGCCGGACTGAAGCGTCGCGCCGCGCAAGACCAACCGATTCGCGTCGGTGTGATTGGTGCGGGCAAATTTGCCTCGATGTTTTTTGCCCAGGCGATTCGCACGCCCGGCTTGCACATTACCGTGGTCGCAGACCTCGCGCCGAAACGTGCACGTGCCGCGCTGCGGCGCGCGGGGTGGCGCGCGGAAAACCTGCGGGCACGGTCGGCGTCCGGTGCGTGGCGCAGCCGGCAGACCTGGGTTACCGACGACGTCGATGCCCTGACCACTTGCGATGAAGTCGACGTGGTGGTCGATGCCACCGGTGACGCGGTCGCGGGTGCGACCCATGCAACCGCGGCCATTGCCGCCGGCAAACATGTGGTGATGGTCAACGTTGAAGCCGACGCCCTCGTCGGTCCGGCACTGGCCGCGCGTGCGGCGTCCGCAGGGTGTGTCTATTCACTCGCTTACGGCGATCAGCCAGCGTTGATTGCCGAACAGGTCGACTGGGCGCGCGCAGCGGGCTTTGATGTGGTTGCAGCCGGCAAGGGGACAAAATACCTGCCGCACTACCACCAGGTGACACCGGACGACGTCTGGACCCACTACGGTCTCTCGGCTGCCGAGGCTGCGGCCGGTGGCATGAACGCGAAGATGTTCAATTCCTTTCTCGACGGCAGCAAATCCGCGATTGAAATGGCGGCGGTCGCCAACGCGTGCGACCTATCCGTGCCCGAGGGGGGGCTGGCCTTTCCGCCGTGTGGCGTCGACGATCTTGCGAGCGTGATGCAACCGCACTGCGATGGTGGCCAACTGGAACGGCGCGGTCAGGTCGAGGTGGTGTCATCGCTCGAGCGGGACGGACGGGCGGTGTACCGAGACCTGCGCTGGGGTGTCTACGTGACCTTTGCCGCAGACAGCGACTATGTGCGCCGCTGTTTTCACGAGTACGGCCTGCCGACGGATGCCAGTGGCAACGTCGCCTCGCTCTATAAGCCCAGTCACCTGATCGGGCTGGAACTTGGCATTTCGGTGGCCTCGGCTGCGCTGCGAGGCGAAGCCACGGGCTCAGCGCAAGCCTGGAACGGGGACGTGGTGTCGGTCGCAAAACGAGACCTCGCTGCCGGTGAGCAGCTCGACGGCGAAGGTGGCTATTGTGTGTACGGCAGGCTGCAACCTGTAGAGGCGTCGTTGCAGCGTGGTGCCTTGCCGCTGGGTCTCTCCGACGGGGCGATGTTGAAGCGGGCGGTCAAGGCGGGGCAGGTTGTGCGACAACGCGACGTCACGCTGCCTGGGCAGAGTCTGGCGCTGGATTTGCGCGCCGAGATGGCGCGTAACCACCGTCGCAGGGCTCGTT
>CALDHJ010000167.1 GCA_937941555.1 uncultured Granulosicoccaceae bacterium
GTGGATCGAGCTTGCGTAGACCACGCGGGGGACATTGTTGCGGTGTGCAGCTTCCCAGATGTTGTAGGCGCCGATGAAGTTGGGACCTAGCAGGGTCTCGAACGGGGACTCGTCGCCGATCGCACCGAAGTGCACCACACAATCTGCGCCGTCGAGCAGATCGACCATGGCGTCGAGTTCCGTGAGGTCGGCGCGCACATAGCGTTCGCCCGCATAACAGGTGCCGATGTCGTCGACGATGTCGGACGACACCAGCTCGTCACACAATGTTGTCAGCGGTTCGCGCAGCCAGGAGCCGAGGCGGCCGGCCGCGCCGGTCAGTACGATTTTGGTCATGGTGATGTCTCAGAGTGATCGAACGGCGTCGCCGATTCGGTGCATGGCGTTCGCGAGGACGGAGTCGTCACACGCGGTGGAGATGCGAAAGTGTCCGGGTGTGCCGTAGACGCTGCCGGGCACGGTAGCGATGCCAACCTCGTCGAGCAGCCACTGCACGAACGCGGTGTCGTCCGGGTGCGCGTCGCCGAGCAGCGGCTCGATATTGATCAAGGCGTAGAACGCGCCCGCCGGTGTGACCAGCGACAGCCCTGGAATGGTGGCAACGGCGTCGACCACGAGGTTGCGCCGTCGCTCGAAGGCTGCGCGGAAGGCTGCGACAGCGTCCTGGGGTCCGTTCAGGGCTTCGGTGGCAGCGGCCTGCGCCACCGCGCAGGCGCCGGATGACACCTGCGACTGCACGGTCACCATCGCGCTAATCAGCGCTTTGGGTGCGGCGGCGTATCCGATGCGCCACCCGGTCATGGCGTAGGCTTTGGAGACGCCGTTGACGGTGATACAGCGTGGCCGCAGATCGGGGCACGCTTGCATAAATGAGGTGAAGCTGCGGTTGTCGAAGAGGATGTGCTCGTAGATTTCGTCCGACAACACCAGCACCTTCGGGTATTTCAACAGGACGTCTGCAATCGCGCGGTAGTGCGTCGACTCGTATACGGCACCGGCTGGGTTGGACGGCGAATTCAGGATCAACCAGCGTGTGCGCTCGGTGATGTGGTTGTCCAACACGTCCGGGTCGAGCCGAAAGGCCTGATCCGGCGTGGTCGGCATCACGACCGGCTTGCCACCCATCACGTTGATCATGCTGGCGTAGCTGTCGAAGTGCGGGGCAGTGAGCAGCACCTCATCGCCAGGCTCGAGGGTTGCCATCAGGGCAACAAAGATGACTTGCTTGGCACCGTTGGAGACGATGAGTTCGTCGGGTGCGACATCGAGCCCGTTGTCACGGGCAAATTTTTGCGCCACGGCGGCTTTTAGCGCGACAGTGCCGCCGGTCGGCGGGTAGCGTGTGTCGCCGGCAAGGGCCGCCTGGTGGGCCGCGGCGACGATGTTCGGCGGCGTGTCGAAGTCCGGCTCGCCGAGGCCGAGGTCGATCACATCGGCGCCGTTTGCAGCCATCGCCTTGGCGTGTGCGCTGATGCTGGCGGACGCCGAGGCCTTGACCGACCCGAGCCGTGAATTAGCGAAGTTCATGTCTCCTCGCGCATGGCGTTTCGAAGTGCGTCTGCGCCGCGCGCGAGCAACGCGAGGTCGGAGCCGCAGGCGACAAAGCGAAAGCCCTCGCCAAGCAGTTGGCGGGCAAAGGCGGGATCGAGCACCAGCGTGCCAACCGGGATGCCTTTCTCCATGAGTGGCTTGGCTGCGGAGCGAATCAACTCCCAGGTTTCGGGGTGCATGGGTTGTCCGAGATGTCCCAGGCTTGCAGAAATATCCGCCGGGCCGAAGAACACGCCGTCGACCCCGTCGCGTGCGCCGATCTGTGAGGCGGCTTCAACCGCCTCACGGGTCTCGACCTGCACCAACACGGCCGTCTCGTCTTCTACGCGGCTGAAGTAGTCCGAGACGCGGCCAAAGCGGTTGGCGCGCGTGGTGCCGGAGACGCCGCGGATACCGCGCGGCGGGTAGCGCGTCGCGGCGACGGCAGCGTCCGCCTCCTCGACGGACTGCACCATCGGAAAGAGCAGGCCCTCGGCGCCGACATCGAGCAGGCGCTTGACCAGTACCGGGTCGTTCCACTGCGGCCGCACGATGGCGGTGGTGTCACTCGCGGCAAACACCTGAAGCTGCGACAGCACGGTCGTGAGCTCGTTCGGCGAGTGCTCCATGTCGACCAACACCCAGTCAAAACCTGCATCGGCGACCACGTCGGCCGCGAAGTTGTTCGCTAGGCTGACCCACAGGCCGATCTGCGGGGTGCCGTTGCGAATGGCGTCGAGAAAGGGGTTGCTCGGCAGTTGCATCAGATGATCGCCTTCTCAACAAAGGGGTTGTTGTTCGGAATGCGTTCGTAGTTGAAGGGGCTCATGTCGAGGCTGCGGTATTCGCCATAGGTCAGGAACTCGGCGGTGCCGCGTCCCATGGCCGGCGATTGCTGCAAGCCGTGGCCGCTGAAGCCGTTGAGGAAGACGAAGTTTTCAACTTCGGTGTGCGGCCCCATGATCGCGTTGTGGTCGAAGACGTTGTAGGCGTAGTGTCCGGCCCACTCGCGCTGGACCTTGATCGCCTCGAACTGCGGCACCCGCGTCGCGAGCACCGGCCAGATGTGTTCCTGCCAGAGGCTGTGGTCCATCTCGAAGTCATCAAAAGCGACAGCCGGGTCGACGTCGCTGTGGCCACCGGCCATGTACGCATCTTTGCCGTCATGGCGAAAGTGCACGCCAGAGGGATCGATCGTGAGCGGCAGGTCGCGGTCGAGCGGTTGCTCGGCGGTGAAGATCCAGGTGTAGCGCTTGCGCGGTTCGACCGGTAGGCGGATGCCCGCCATCTGGGCTGTGCGGTCGGCGCGTGGCCCGGAGGCGTTGACCACCTGGCCGCAGCTGACGGTCTCACCGGAGGCGAGTGTCACGCTGTCGATGCGGCGGCCGTCCGGGTTGCGGGTCATCTCGACCACTTCGTTGGCAATGTACTCGACGCCGCGTTCACGCGCCTGGCGCCGCCACCAGTCGAAAACCGTGATGCCTTCCCAATAGCCTTCGTCGACCGTGTTGATGCTGCCGAGCACGAGGTCGTCTACGTTGTAGAACGGGTAGTTCGCCTTGATTTCATCAGGCGTCATGATCTGCGTGCCCGCGCCCGCGGCGTGTTGGACGCCGACACTCTCGCGCAAGACATCGGCGAAGGCGTCGTTGTCGGCGAGGTACATGTAGCCGAAGTTGTGGATCGACAACTCCGGCACGCTCGCGTCGCCGCCCATGTGGGTTCGGATGTTTTTCACGAAGTCCGCTGCAAACTGGGATATGCGCACGTTCAGTTCGCTCGAGAACTGTTGGCGCATGCAGGAGTTGGTGTGGGAGGTCGAGCAGAATTCGTAGCTCGGGTCGCGCTCGACCACCAGCACGCTGCCGTTGAAGTCGGGGTTGTCGGTCAGGAACCACGCGGTCGACGAGCCCATCATGGCACCGCCGACGATCACGACGTCGTAGTGTTTCCGGGTGGGTTGGGTAGGTTGGCTCATGCGGGCAAGTCTCCGGTTGCGGTGGCCTTGAGGGCCGAGTCGATGGCGGTGTCGCTGAGTCCGTAGACGCTGCGTGCGGTGTCGGCGGAAATGTAACCTAGCGCGAGATCGCGTGCGACGTCGCTGTGTGATCGATTGGCAGGGTCGCCATAGCCCGCGCCACCGGGAAAGGCCATGCGCACGTGTCGTCCGTGCGGCACGAACTGCTTGCCCTTGCCGCGCATGGGCGTGCCGTCGTCCTGGGCGATGTGGGTCGGGGCGCCGTTACCGCCGCGCTGGCGGCCGCGTGCCGGATGATCGACGCGGTCGAACATGGCCTGAATGTGAAACTCGTGGCCGTCGTGTACGCCGACATCCATGTACTGGCCGAGGCCGCCCCGGTATTCGCCGGCGCCGCCGCTGTCAGCACGCAGTTCCTTGCGCCAGATAATGACCGGACCGACCTGCTCGGTCGCTTCCACTGGCATGGTCATCACGCCAGACGGGAAGGCGGTTGCGTTCATGCCGTCGAGTGTCGGGCGGGCGCCGGAACCCCCGGAATTGAAGGTGAGCACCTCGGCCCGGACGGCATCATCCGGTGCTGTCGTGTCGGTACGCGGTTGCACCGAAACCTGGAAGTTGCACAAACACCCGGCGCCCTCAGCCGGCACGGTTGCGGGTAGCAACTGGTCCAGTGCGGCATAGACGGTGTCGGGCACCATGTGGCCGACGATGTGGCGCAGCGCGACCGGTGCCGGGTGTGGTGCGTTGACGATGCTGTTTTCCGGCGCGTAGGTTTCAAAGGGTTCGAGCGAGGCCGCGTTGTTCGGAATCTCCGGTGCGATGGCGCATTTGAGCGCGTAGCACGCGTATGCCTTGGTGTAGACGAGCGGGCAGTTGATGCCCTTTTTATCAAGCCCGGAGCTGCCCTCGAAATCGCTTACGACTCGGTCTTTCTCGATGCGGACTTGCACTTTCAGGGTGATGGGTGCGCTGTAGCCGTCGAGTTGCATCTCACCGGCGGCGACGCCTTTGTCGAGCGCGTTGATGCGCTCGAGCGTGGCGCGGCGCGAGTTGTCGAGAATGAAGTCGGACGCCCCTTGCAGGGAGTCGAGGCCGAACTCGGTCATCATGTCGGTCAGGCGGCGCAGACCGATTTCATTGCAGGTTGCGAGTGCGTACATGTCGCCGACCAGCTGATCCGGCTCGCGCACGTTGTTGCGCACGATGTGCAACAGGGTCTTGTCGACCTCGCCGCGCTCGGCGAATTTCATGATCGGAATGTGCAGCCCTTCCTCGTACACCGAGTTGGCGTCGGCGCCGAAGCCGCGGCCGCCGATGTCGACGATGTGCGCCGTGCAGGCAAAGAACCCCACATGCGCGCCTTGGTAGAAGGTCGGGGTCACGACGGTGATGTCGTGCAGGTGGCCGGTGCCCTCCCAGGGGTTGTTGGTGATGTAGACGTCACCCTCGAAGATGTTGTCAGCACCAATGCGGCGGATGAAATGGGCGACGGCATCGGCCATGGCGTTGACGTGGCCCGGTGTGCCCGTGACGGCCTGTGCCAGCATGTCGCCGCGGGTGTTGTAGACACCCGCCGAGAGGTCGCCAGCCTCGCGGACCGAGGTTGAGAAGGCGGTGCGCACGAGGGCCTGTGCCTGCTCTTCGACAATCGAGATCAGGCGATTCCACATGACCTGGTAGGCCACTGTTGTCGGTGTGCTCATGCTGCAGACTCCCGTGTGTGAACGTCAATACAACCGTCGGCCAGCGTTTGCGCTTGTCGGCTCGATGGCACGACAACCGTGGTCTCGCTTTCGGTGATCAATGCCGGCCCCGGGAGAACCGCGCCCGCGTCGAGGTCGGCGCGCTCGCACACCGCTGCGTCGTGCGCTTCGCCGAGGGCCGGGTCGAACAGTTGCCGATGTCCGGCTGGTTGAGGGGCGGCTTGCGCACTGACGTCGCCTACGGCATCCAGCGGTGCCGGTGGGGTGGTGGCGTTAACCGACCAGACGGTCACTTCGATTTCGAGTCCGTCCACGGTACGGCCAAACAACTTGCTGTATTCGGACTCGAACGCACTGACGTAGTGATCGACTGACGGCGCTGCCACCTGCTCGGCGCTGAGGACGACCGGAATTTCCCAACCCTGTCCGCTGTAGCGCATGTAGGCCTTGTATTCGGTGAGTATCTCGGCGCTGTCGTCACAGCGTCGCACGAAGGCCTTGGCCTCGTTCTCCATTTCGCTGAACAATGCGGTCACGCGCTCGGCCTCGAAGGCGTTCATTTGCATGTAGACGCTGCGGTTGGCTTCGAAGCTGAACGGGGCTTGCAAAAACCCGATGGCAGATCCCACGCCCGCACCCGGCGGGATCAGGCAGCGGTCGATGCCGAGCTTCTCGCACAGCCGGGCCGCGTGCAGCGGTGCCGCGCCACCGAAGGCGATCATGGTGTATTCGCTGAGATCTTCGCCGTTCTCAACCGCGTGCACGCGGGCCGCGTTGGCCATGTTCTCGTCCACCACCTCGGCGAGGCCGAAGGCCGCGGTGGTCGCGTCCATGTCGAGCGTGTCGCCGATGTGCGCGTGCAAGGCGTTACGTGATTGTTCCGGGTGCAACGCGATCGAACCGCCAGCAAAATTTTCGGGGTCGAGCTTGCCCAGTACCAGGTCGGCGTCGGTCACGGCTGGACGCTCGCCGCCGCGGCCGTAGCAGGCGGGACCGGGCTCGGAGCCCGCACTCTCGGGGCCGACCCGAATCTGTCGCAGTGCGTCGACATGGGCGAGTGAGCCGCCGCCGGCGCCGATCTCGACCATGTCGATGACCGGGATCGAGATGGGCATGCCCGAGCCTTTCTTGAAGCGGTAGCTGCGCGCAACTTCGAACACGCGTGCGGTTTTGGGTGTACGGTCCTTGATCAGGCAGATCTTTGCCGTGGTGCCACCCATGTCAAAAGACAGCACCTTGTCCAAGCCGTGTTGCGCTGCGATGGTGGCGGCGAACACAGCACCGCCCGCTGGCCCGGATTCGACCAGACGAACCGGAAACTCGGCTGCGGCTTCAATCGAGATGATGCCGCCACCGGAGTGCATCAGGAAGATCGGGCAGCGACAGTCGGCGTCACCTAGGCGATCAGCCAGACGCTCGAGGTAGCTCTTCATCAGGGGCTTGATGTACGCGTTGGCGCAGACGGTATTGAAGCGCTCGTACTCGCGCATTTGCGGCGAGACATCAGACGAGAGCGAGACCATGGCGTCGGGCAGCCGCGCTGCAAGCACATCGCGCACGGCGCGCTCGTGGCTGCCGTTGACGTAGCTGTGCAGGAAGCCCACGGCGATGGAGGCGTAGCCGGCGCGGGCGAGCTCGTCGGCGAGGCGCTCGATGTCGGCGGTGTCGAGCGGTCGCAACACATCACCGCGCGCGTCAATGCGCTCTGGCAGGGTGTAGCGGCGGTTGCGCGGGATCAGCGGCTCGGGCAATTTCAGGTTGAGATCGTATTGCTCGAAGCGACTCTCGGTGCGCATCTCGATGGTGTCGCGAAAACCCTCTGTGGTGATGAAGGCGGTCTTCGCGCCGCGGCGCTCGATCAGCGCGTTGGTGGCGAGCGTGGTGCCGTGGATCACCTGGCCGATTACGGCGGGCGTGACACCGGCCTTTTCACAGACCTGCTGCATGCCATCGATGATGGCGTTCTCCGGTGCCGAATAGGTGGTGAGCACCTTGGTGGAGAATCGCCCGGTCGGGCCCTCCAGCACGACGTCTGTGAAGGTGCCGCCGATGTCGGCGCCCGATCGGTAGTGGCCGGTTGCCATGGTGGGATCCTTGGTGGTCTCGAGGAGACCCTAGCAAACACAGACTATCTAAAAAAATTGTTTGATTTTATGATTGCGATTAAAAATATTTATGGCTTGCTGCCGTACGCCACTGCTACCGAACTGGCGATATCTGCGGCAATGGCGACATAGCCCGGGGCGGTATCGCGGTCGAAGCGTGCGACGAACTCGAGGTTGTCCGGGGTCCACTCGCAATCAAGCGCGACGATGGCACCGGTCGCGAGATGCGCTGCGACCATGGGCCGTGGCAGGCAGGCGATGCCGTAGCCGTTCAGCAGCAGCTCGATACACACCGACAGGTTCGACGACGGCACCAGGCGCGGGCGCGGGCCGGGGTGTCGGGCGAAGAATTCGGTGATCTGCTGGTGCGGGCGTGAGCCGCGGGTGTGGGTGAGGATCGGATGTTGGCGCAGGGTGGCCTGGTCCAATTCGCGGGTGTCGCGCGCGAGGTCCGCCGGTGCGACCCACACCATGTCGCAGTGGTCGAGTGCTTGCTCGCCGGTCATGCGCTCCCTGAACGGGCCGTTCTGAAGCGCGAGATCGAGCTCGCGTGCCGAGAGCGCTGCGCTGAGTTCGCTCGAGAGCCCGACGGTGAGTTCAACCAACACATTGGGGAACCGCTGCCGCAGGGCGTCGAGCAGATCGCTGAGCCAGGTCGCGGCAATGACTTCAGTGACACCGAGGCGAATGGCGCCCTCGTAGAGCCGCTGGCTGCCCGCGGACGCGATCAGGGCATCGCGGCTCGAGAGCACGTCGCGCGCACGCGGCAGTGTGCGCTCGCCGAGTTCCGTCAGGCGGATCGGTCCGGTGTCGCGTGTGAGCAAGGCTCCCCCCAGTGCCGTCTCGAGTGAGGCAATGCGAGAGGAGACGTTGGGCTGTGTGGTTGCAAGGCGATCGGCTGCACGGCTGAAACTGCGCAAGTCCGCGACGGTGACAAAGGTTTCGATTTGTTTCAGTGTCAGCGCCATCTAACCGAGACCGGGGAGCAGGTTGCTGAGTGTGCCTGCCGATAGAGGCGCACGCCACCTCCCGGTCGTGGGGGGAGGCGCGGCGGGCGGGTCAGTCCGGGTTGGAAGGGTCGTCCGAGCGATCTGGCTTGACCCACTTCCAGCCCGATAACATCGCGGTAATCAGGTTTTCGCGCTTCCAGAACAAGTAATACAAGACCGCGGCAACGTGCAGCAGTACCACGGCAGCAATTACGCGGGAGAGGGTGTAGTGCCAGGACGATAACCACAGCGTGGTGTCTTCGGAAACCCAATGCGCGAGAGGGCCCGATTCGAAAAAGTCATCCGATTCGATGAAGAGACCGGAGCCGGCTTGTGCCGCGAGCAGGATGAACATTGCGATGACGGAGAGCGAGCCCAGCGGGTTGTGGCCCGGTGTGCCGCTCGGTTCACGGCTGCGCAGCGTGGCGGCATAATGCACCGTGTCGCGGGGCGAGAACACCAGTGCGCCAAGCCGCGCTGGTGCCGGTCCGATCGTGCCCCAGAGCAGCCGGAAGGCGAGCAGGCCGAGCACGCTGTAGCCG
>CALDHJ010000168.1 GCA_937941555.1 uncultured Granulosicoccaceae bacterium
CAAAACCAGCGCTTTCGCGTCACGCTGCAGATCACTCGCGGCAAGCGGCGCACCGTCCAACCGCACAGCCAACAACTCGAGCTGCTCGCCGTCCAGTGCCCAGCTGCCGCTTCGCGCGCTGCTCGCGGGGTTTCGGCGAACCTCGAGGCGGCTGCGCACGCGGGTGCTGTCGGCGTCGAGATCGAACTGCAACCACACTGAATCCACCAGGTAAGGCGGTGGCTGGTAATCCAGGCGGAAGATTGTGTCGTGAGCGTCTGTGTTCATCCGGCAAAGCGCATCGAGGAAATGCGACCCAGTATGGGCAGCCGGTATGGAGACGACAAGCTGAAGCAACGCAGAAAGCGGCCGTTAATTGAACATACCCCCGACGCGCCGGACACGCCGCGTGTCACGCAGAAGAGGCTTCGACATGCAGTGGGCCACCGCCAGGAAATTCATTCTGGCATCCACGCTGGTTATCACACTTCTGGTGTCCGCTATCCAGATGCTGTACTCCCGGAATTGGGGAGTCTCTCTGCCCGTGATTGTCTACCCGATTGCAGCCACCGACGACCCCAGCATCCACCGATACATCGACAACCTCTCGCAGCGCGATTTCGACATCATCGATACCTGGATGTCACGCGAGGCGGCCCGCTACAAGGTGCCCAACCCCACGCCGACCGCGGTCAGTCTCGGGCCCAGGCTCGACACGCTTCCACCGGCATTTCCACAGTCGGAACACCTCGCCTGGCTGATCCTGTGGCAATTGCGCATGCGCGTGTGGGCCGCTTTCAATGCACCGGGCACGTTCTGGAGCTGGCGCACGGTGCGCATGTACCTGGTGTTGCACCGACCCGAGGACAAACAAGTTCTGCCGCACAGCCTGGGTCTGCAGAAAGGGCTCATCGGATTGGTGCACGGCTTCGCCGACGACAGGCAAACCGCGCAGAACACCGTGGTTGTCGCCCACGAATTGCTGCACACGGTCGGCGCCTCTGACAAGTACGACTACATTGGCAACCCGGTTTTTCCGCACGGTTATGCGAGCCCGAATCGCAAGCCACTGCACCCGCAACGCTCGGCCGAGATCATGGCGGGACGCATTGCGATCTCACCCTTTTCATCCGTCATGGCGCACAGCCTGCGCAGCTCGCGAATCGGTCCGACCACGGCCCGCGAAATCAATTGGATCGAGTAACACCAACACACTCGAATTGCCCGAGGCTTCCTATACTCAGGGAACACATCTCACTCGGCTGTCTGGATGACGTTGCGCCTACGCGGGATTCCCTTCCCGCTCATGCTCTTGGGCCTCGCCGTCGCACTGACGACAGTGCCTCGGGCTTTCGCTGAAGAACACGTTCTCGCGCGCCTCGATACCGTAACCGAATCCGCTGATCGGGTGCACGAGGATCGGGCACCGCGCGATCACGCAGCGCTGCTGTCGTCACTAGGCGAACTGGACGCGAACATCCGAAAAGCGACAACGCGTATCGCCACTCTGGAGAGCACCGTCAGCGAGCGCAGCGGCACGCTCGATCTGCTTCGAGACAAGATTGACGCTGGCCGAAACCTGAGTGAATCGGAGCAATCAGCCATTCACGCACAGATCCGTGCGACCTGGCGTGTCCACAGCCTGATGAACCGCCGCGCCGAGCGCTACCGTCAGGCTCCCGCCGACTGGCGACGAACACGCCACTATCTCGTTGCGCTGAGCGACCAACTCGAACGCCGACGCGGACAGGCGCGGCTCGCGCTGGTGGATGTCATGTCAACGGTTCACGAAGCCGACGGTGTCAGCCGCGAGCTGGCGAGCAAGCGTCGCGAACTCCAGAACGAACTGACCAATCTCAAACACCTGAAGGCAAGCCGACAGCCGGTCTTGATCCAACTCGATGCGGCAACTGAGCGCAACGGCTCAAAGCTCATCACGCTCTACGCCGAAGACGATTCGGTCAAGGCACAACTTGAAACCGTCGACAACGCATTGGCCGACAACGAACTACCCTGGCCACTCGCCGGTGCCGTGCGCACGCGTTTTGGTGACAAGACACCGTCCCGAGACCAGCGCTGGCAAGGCATCCGGATCGGTGGTGTGGCGGGCGAGACGGTGCATGCCGTAGGAGACGGTGTCGTCGTCTATGCGGGCTGGTTGCGCGGTCAGGGTCTGTTGGTGATCATCGACCACGGCGACGGCATGATGGCGGTCTACGGCAACAACCACACGTTGCTGGCAGAGGTCGGCGATACCATCGCCGCGGGCGACCCTATCGCCACCATCGGCGTCGAGCACGTCGCCGACACAGCCGAACTCTATTTCGAGCTTCGCGTCGAGGGCCAGGCGGTCGACCCGCTCAACTGGCTGAGCTCCAAACCGGGCTGAAAACCCGCGTCAACGCACAGTTTCAGCCTGTCGAATTCGCTACCCTCCCGCTGGCACAGACTGTGTAGAATCTGTGACAGTGAACCCTTTTGCGAATTGCTTGCCCAAGGGGAGAACATTGAAATTTGTCGACAGGACAACCCCTTATGGCTGCAGTGAGAAAAAACTACCTTGGCGTCGTCGTCGGGGTGCTGCTCGGGGCGTCATTGACGCTCGGCCACAGTGTCCTGGCGACACGCAGTGATCCGGGCGCCATCCCGCTGGACCAGTTGCGCACCTTCACAGATGTGTTCACCCGCATCAAACGCAACTATGTCGAAGAAGTCAGCGACGAGGAGCTCCTCGAACTCGCGATCCGGGGCATGTTGTCCGGCCTCGACCCACACTCCGCCTACCTCGATGAGGAACAGTACAACGAGCTCCGCATCGGCACGTCGGGCGAATTTGGCGGCCTCGGCATTGAGGTCGGCATGGAAGACGGCTTCGTCAAGGTCGTGTCCCCGATCGACGACACCCCGGCCCAGCGCGCTGGCGTGCTCGCCGGTGACTTGATCATTCGCCTCGACGACAAATCCGTCAAAGGACTGACACTCAACGATGCCGTCAAACTCATGCGCGGCAAGCCCGGCAGCCCCATTTCGCTGACCATCGTGCGTGACGGCGCGGACGCCCCGCTGACAATTGAGGTCGTGCGCGACATCATTCAGGTGAGCAGCGTGCGGGAGCGCCTGATCGAGGGCGGATTCGGCTACGTGCGAATCTCGAGCTTCCAGAACAAGACCACCCGCAACCTCGTGAGCTCGGTGCGCGATCTGACCGAGCGCCACGGCGATGATCTCCGCGGACTGGTGCTCGATCTGCGCAATAACCCGGGCGGCGTGCTCTCGGCCGCTGTGGGCGTCTCCGACGCGTTTCTCGAAGACGGACTGGTCGTCTACACCGACGGCCGCGACAACGACAATCACCTGAGCTACAGCGCGCGTCGCGGTGACATCCTCAACGGCGCACCGCTGGTGGTGCTGGTGAACCAGGGTTCAGCCTCGGCATCCGAGATCGTCGCTGGCGCCCTGCAAGACCACCGCCGCGCCATCATTCTGGGACGAACGACTTTCGGAAAAGGCTCCGTGCAGACCATCCAGGACCTGCCAAACGGGGGCGCCGTCAAACTCACCACCGCCCGCTACTTCACGCCGGACGGGCGCAGCATCCAAGCCGAGGGTATCGTGCCCGACATCGAGGTCGGCAATTTCCAGCTGCAACAAGAGAACGCCAACGGGCTGGCGCCGATTTCGGAAGCCTCCCTGAGCGGGCACCTGAGCAACCCCAACGACGAAGAGCAGGCCGCGAGTGACGCCGAAGCCGAGGAAGCGGCCGAGAACGATCCCGATGCCCTTACCACGCTAAAGGACATCGCAAACAGCGACTACACGCTGTACGAAGCCGTCAACCTGCTCCGTGGCCTCGACATTACACGCTCAGCCGCAAACGGTTCCTGAGTCGTCTCGCGCTGCCGCCGGCATCCTCGGCGGCAGCAACTCCCTCCTGCCCTGAAATTGTGTCGAATCTGCACCACCGTCAGCGACAGATGTCAACGTGGCGCTTCACCCAATATTCTCCGTATAATTTGACCCATCGACTACACTCCGTGGGGAACGTGCGTGAGCACTGCAAATTGGCTCAGGGGAATGACCCTGGCTCTCGCCGCTCAGTTCGTGGCTGTCACAGCTGTCAGCGCCTCGCCGCTGATCAACGTCTCGGCCCCGCTTGAGGACAGCACCGCAACGGTCTCCATCATCATTGATGACGTCGGCCACAATCGACGCTTCGGTGAACAGGTTGCCTATCTGCCTGCCCCCATCACCCTCGCGATCCTGCCGCATACCCCTTTCGATCAGCATTTTGCGGATCTCGGGCAGCAGCTTGGCAAGGAAGTGATGCTACACATGCCGATGCAATCCATTGGCAATCGCGCGTCGTCGCGCCATCAGCTCGATGTCGACATGTCGCAAACAGCGTTCATGGCGAAGCTTCGCGACAACCTCGATGCGTTCAGTGGTTACACCGGCATCAACAACCATCAGGGCAGCCGGTTGATGGGGGACGCCGACCGTCTCGACTGGGTGATGGCGGAAATCGCCAACCGCAATGTGTTTTTTGTCGACAGCCGCACGGGCCTGCGCTCGCCTGCCAACAGCATCGCGAACCGATACGGCATTGCCACCAGCGACCGCGATGTCTTCCTAGACCACGATATTTCCGAAGCGGCCATCAGCCGTCAGTTCGATCGGTTGATCAGCCGCGCATTGCGCGATGGCCACGCGGTGGCGATTGGCCACCCGCACCCGGAAACCATCGCGGTTCTGAAACGCAAATTGCCCACGCTGTCTCAACGCGGCATTGCGGTCGTACCTGTGACCACCACAATCGCTCTACAAAGTGGTGACACCTTGTTCGCCGCGAGCACACAAGACGTGATGGAGCCGCGACCGCGTCGGCGCCCTGCCGCGGCGTCAACGGAATCCGGCAATCCGCTGCTGCGGGAAATTGGTGACGCTGAACTGTACGGCGCGACGCAATAGTCTTTCCCGCCACAAAAAAAGCCGCCAACAGGCGGCTTTTTTTGTGCGCTTCGATCGCGCCTTATTCGACCGTCACGCTCTTGGCGAGATTACGCGGTTGGTCAACGTCAGTGCCGCGCATGACAGCCACGTGGTAGCTCAGCAACTGCACCGGGATGGTGAACACGATCGGGGCAATGACTTCCGGGCAATCTGGTAGCCGCAGGATCTTGAAGCCATCGGCGTCCTTGATGTCCGAACTCTGCTCTGCAAACACATACAGCTGACCGCCACGGGTGCGCACTTCCTCCATGTTGGCCTTGAGTTTCTCAAGCAGCACATCGTTCGGTGCCACAGTCACCACCGGCATGTCGTTGTCGATCAGCGCCAGGGGGCCATGCTTGAGTTCTCCCGCCGGGTAGCCTTCCGCGTGGATGTAGGAGATTTCCTTGAGCTTCAGCGCACCTTCGAGCGCGATCGGGAAAAACGGCCCCCGACCGAGAAAGATTGCGTTGTGCTTTTCGACAAAGTCTTCTGCAAACTTCTCGATCTGCTTGTCCATCTCGAGCGTCTGCTCAACCAGGCCCGCGCAGGCTTCAAGCCCGGATGCGATATCGGTCACTACCTGAGGATCACAGCCCTTTGCTCGCGCAACCATGGCCGTGAATGCAAGCAATGCCGCAAGCTGCGTCACGAAGGCCTTGGTCGACGCCACACCGATTTCCGTGCCGGCTCGCGTGAGCAGGGTGGCATCGGCTTCACGCGTCATGCTGCTTTCCGGCACGTTGCAGATGGCAAGTGATGCGATGTAGTTCGGGTTCTTGCGGGTTTCTTCGAGCGCCGCCATGGAGTCCGCCGTTTCGCCGGACTGCGACAGCGTGATGTACAAGGTGTTTTTCGGCACCTGCACTGTGCGGTAGCGGTACTCGCTCGCGATCTCGACACTCGCTGGCACACCGGCGTATTGCTCGAGCCAATAGCGCGCAACACCAGCGGCATAGGAGCTGGTACCACAGGCGACCAGGTGAATTTGTTCGACCTTGGCCAGCGTCGCGCTGTCGATCTGGCCGACGTGATCCAGCAACAGCTCGCCGTTGTGCACCAGGCCCTCGATAGTCTTGCGAATCGCCAGGGGCTGCTCGTAGATTTCCTTGAGCATGAAATGCTTGAAATCACCCTTGTCGACAGAGAAATCGCTGAGCTCGGAGCGCTTGAGCTCACGCACAACCGGATTGCCATGCTCGTCTTCGATTGCGTAGCCGCTACGACGCACATCGATCAGGTCGCCGTCATTGAGGTAGACGAATTGTTGCGTCACCGGGATCAGGGCAGAGGTATCGGAGGCGAGGAAATATTCCTTTACGCCCACACCGAGCAGCAACGGGCTGCCACGACGAACGGCGATGATGCGGTCCGGGTCATCGGTGTTGATGATGGCCAACGCGTAGGCACCGTCGAGTTGAGCCACGGTGGTACGCACGGCTTGCAGGAACTCTCCCACGCGCTCGATCTCACGGTGCAGCAGGTGCGCGATCACCTCGGTGTCGGTCTCGGACGTGAACACGTAGCCTGCCGCCTTGAGTTCGGCGCGCAATTCTTCGTGGTTCTCAATGATGCCGTTGTGCACCAGCGACACCTTGCCGCTGCTGTGCGGGTGCGCATTGCGCTCGCTGGGTTCCCCATGAGTGGCCCAACGGGTGTGGGCGATACCGATATGACTCGACACCGGTGATTCGTCCAGCGCATCTGCCAGTCGCTGCACCTTGCCCATCGCCCGAACACGTCCGATCGTGCCATCGCTCTGCACCACCGCCACGCCCGCGGAATCGTACCCGCGGTATTCAAGACGCCTCAAACCCTCAACCAGGATGGGGGTGACATCGCGTTGCGCCAGAGCGCCGATAATTCCGCACATGTGTTTTTAGCCCTTTGCTGCTTTTTTCTTAGGAGACGCCCAATCCGAGCGCGTCTTCAGTGGCGCACGGGTGTACACCAGCGCGCCCGGTTCGACGTCCTTCGACAGGGTGCTGCCAGCGCCAACTGTCGTCCCTTCTCCAACCGTTATCGGCGCGACCAGCACAGAATTTGAGCCCGTTGACACATCGTCGCCAAGAACAGT
>CALDHJ010000169.1 GCA_937941555.1 uncultured Granulosicoccaceae bacterium
CGGTGAGCGTGGCAGCGGCGAATTTGTTGAGATCGAGTGGGAAGAGGCGCTGCAGACCGCAGTCGATTGGCTCAAGCCGGTGCGCAGCGAAGACCCGTCGAAGCTCGCCTTTTTCACCGGGCGTGACCAGTCGCAATCGCTGACCTCCTGGTGGGCACAGCAGTACGGCACCCCCAACTACGCTGCCCACGGCGGATTCTGTTCGGTCAACATGGCGGCCGCCGGCATCTACACCATGGGCGGTGCCTTCTGGGAGTTCGGGTCCCCTGATTGGGAGCTGACCGAGTACTTCATGATCTTCGGTGTTGCCGAAGACCACGACTCCAACCCGATCAAGATCGGGCTTGGCAAATTGAAAGCGCGCGGCGCCAAGATCGTCGCCGTCAACCCGGTTCGCACCGGCTACAACGCGATCGCCGATGAGTGGGTCGGTATCACACCCGGTACCGATGGCTTGTTCGTGCTCGCGTTGGTGCAGGAGTTGATCCGCGCGGGCAAGGTCGATCTCGACTACCTGATGCGCTACACCAACGCCGCTCACCTCGTGATTCAGAACCCGGGTGCTGCAGACCACGGCCTTTTTGCACGGGACGGCGAAGGCAACTGCCAGATAGCCGACCGGACTGACGGCTCGGTGCACCACGCCAACACAACCGATATCAAGCCGGCCCTGACCGGGGAATTCGACTTGCCCGGTGGTGGCACGGCGGTGCCGGTGTTCGCGCTAATGGCTGAACAATACAGCAGCGACACCTATCACCCGGACACGGTTGCAGAGCAGTGTGGCATCCCGGCCGACACCATTCGACGGATTGCCGCCGAGATTGCCGAGGCGGCGTTCGAGCGCGAAGTGGTCATCGAGCAACCCTGGACTGACCACCTCGGGCGCAAACACGATCGCATGATCGGACGCCCGGTCAGTTTCCACGGCATGCGCGGCATCTCTGCACACGCTAACGGCTTCCAGACTTGCCGTGCCATCCACCTGCTGCAGATTCTGGTCGGATCAGTCGAGGTGCCTGGCGGCTTCCGTTTCAAGCCACCGTACCCGAAACCTGTTGAAGCGCATCCGACACCGCACACCGAGCACGCACCCGACACGCCGCTTGGCGGACCGCACCTGGGCTTTGTGCGCGGACCTGAGCACTTGCAGGTCAACGATGACGGCAGTGCCCGGCGTATCGACAAGGCGTTCACCTGGGACGCGCCGATGTCGGCGCACGGCATGATGCACATGGTCATCAGCAACGCCGCCGCCGGTGACCCGTATCCGGTGGATGTGTTGTTCATGTACATGGCCAACATGGCCTGGAACTCGTCGATGAACACGTCCGACGTCATCGAGATGCTCACGCGCAAACGCGATGATGGCGAGTACCAGATCCCGAAAATCATCTACTCCGACAGCTACTCGTCAGAGATGGTGTCCTTCGCCGACCTGGTGTTGCCGGACACCACCTACCTCGAGCGCCACGATTGCATTTCCTTGCTCGACCGACCGATCAGCGAGCCCGATTGCGCGGCCGACGCGATCCGCTGGCCGGTGGTCGAACCGGATCGGGATGTGCGCGGATTCCAGTCGGTCTTGATCGACCTCGGCGCACGCCTCGGCTTGCCCGGGTTTGTCGACGCCGAGGGCGAGGCGGTCTGGAGTGACTACGCCGACTACATCGTCAACCACCAGCGACGCCCCGGTGTCGGGCCGCTTGCAGGATGGCGTGGTGAAGACGAACAGGGCGAAGGGCGGGGCGAGCCCAACCCGAAGCAGATGGAACGCTACATCGAGAACGGTGGCTACTACACCGCGCACATTCCCGATGAGGCGCGCTACTTCAAACCCTGGAACAGCGCTTATCAGGATTGGGCCGTTGGTGTCGGTCTTTTCGACAGCCCGCAACCCTACCTGTTTCAGCTCTACGTCGAGCCCTTGCGAAAATTTCAGCTCGCAGCTGAAGGACATGGCGACCGACAGCCGCCCGAACACCTGCGCCAGCGCGTCAAGGACTGCTTTGCACCGCTGCCGATCTGGTACCCACCGTTCGAAGGGACGTTGGTCGACGAAGCCGCATACCCGCTCCACGCCATCACGCAGCGGCCTGCCGCGATGTACCACAGTTGGGGTTCGCAAAACGCCTGGTTGCGCCAGATCCACGGCGACAACGCGCTCTACGTGCCGGGTGAAGTCTGTGATGAGGTCGGCCTGGTCAGTGGTGACTGGGCCTGGGTCACGTCACATGCCGGGCGCATCAAGGCGCCGGTAGTGCGCATGGATGCGGTCAACGGCAAGACGCTCTGGACCTGGAACGCGATTGGCAAACGCCGTGGTGCCTGGGCGCTCGGCGAGGGCGCACCGGAGACCGAGCGCGGTTTCCTGCTCAACCACCTGATTGACGAGTTGCTGCCGACACAAGACGGTCGTCGCACACCCAACTCCGACCCCATAACCGGTCAGGCTGCGTGGTTTGATTTGCGTGTGAAGATCGAAAAGGCGGACCCCGGTGATGAAGTGTCGGAGCCGCGTGCAGCGAGCCAGGTGTCGCCCGTCGGCACCGGGCCGGACACCGTTCGCTACGGCGAGGAATGGACATGACAACGCTACCCGATACACCAAGCGTCAAACTCGGCCTGGTCATTGACCTCGACACCTGTGTCGGGTGTCATGCCTGCGCTGTGAATTGCAAATCCTGGAACACCGGTGGCTACGGTGTGCCGCTGTCCGATCAGAACGCCTACGCGGCTGATCCCGACGGCAGTTGGTTGAACCGCATCCACACCTTCGAAGTGACACCCGAAGACGGCAAGGCGCAGATCGTTCATTTTCCGAAGAGCTGCCTACACTGCGACGATGCGCCCTGTGTCACGGTCTGCCCGACCGGCGCAAGCTTCAAACGATCCGAAGACGGTATCGTGCTGGTCAACGAAGACCACTGCATGGGCTGTGGATTGTGCGCTTGGGCTTGCCCCTACGGTGCGCGCG
>CALDHJ010000170.1 GCA_937941555.1 uncultured Granulosicoccaceae bacterium
GGTCGGGTCGCTGCAACGAGGACACGCCGACCGCACCCATAAACCCCTACGGCATGTCCAAGCTGATGAGCGAAGTGATGCTGCGGGATCTCGACGCAGTGTCCGACATGAACCACGTGATTCTCCGCTATTTCAACGTCGCAGGTTCGGACCCGGACGGCGAAATCGGTCAGAGCACCGAGAAGGCGACCTTGTTGGTGAAAGTGGCTGCGGAACACGCTGTGGGCAAGCGCGACCAGGTCTACATCTTCGGAACCGACTACCCCACCGAAGACGGCACAGGGATCCGCGACTACATCCATGTATCAGATCTGGCAGAAGCCCACATCAGCGCGCTGCGCTATCTGCGTGGTGGTGGTGCAAGTGTCACCCTCAACTGCGGATACGGCAGTGGATTCAGCGTGCGCCAGGTGCTTGATGCCGTCCAGGCACAAGTCAATCACGAACTTACAATCGTTGAGAAACCGCGGCGCGCGGGTGATCCGCCAGAGCTGGTCGCCGATGTCGCGCGGATTCACAACACCTTGGACTGGCAGCCTCGATACAACGACATCGAGACCATCGTGCGCACCTCCATCGAATGGGAGCGCCGCCTGCTCAAGGACGATTTCCGCAAGCGCGCCTAGGAAGCCTCCGATCAAGCCCAGAGCAGCACTCTGCTGTGTTGCAGCCGGCGAATTGCGCTTACAAAGGACTTGATAGAACGCTCCCTGCTCAACCGTGGGATTTCGCCAGACCCGCCGGTTCTGGTGCTAGACGCAAACGTCCGGTTCGAGCAGGTCGCGACGGCTAAGACGGTCTGAGAGACGACCCGCGAACGCCCGATAGAGCCCCACCTGAACAGACGGCGGAGCGGTATAAAAAAAGTCGGCTCGCAGCCGGTAGGCAAAGACCTCCGTGAGCGCCACCGTAGACTCGGGGCTTGGCGTATCAGACACAAAGCCGTGTTCACCCACACTGTCGCCCTGCCCCAGCACGGCAACGGCACTGTCGTCGCGTTCGATCTGCGCAAGCCCGTCCGCAATCAAGTACAGCACACGCTCGCGGCTGCCTTGTGACACCAGCAGATCACCGCGTAGAAATTTGACCGGACTACTGCCCCGCAACAACTCGGCGAGGTCGAACTCGCTGAAACTGCCGAACACCGGATGGCGCTGCAACAAGCGCTGCATATCAGACAGCTGTCGTCGACCGCCGTGCACGAGTTCTTCTATCACTGCCCGCAGCGCGGACGCCATATCCGCACCGGACTGGAAGCGCCGCTCGGGGCGCTTCTCGAGAGCCCGCTGCAGCAGCTGGGCCAGGCTTTCCGGCAAATGGGGTGCCGCCTCCCTGAGGTGAGGAGGCGGATCGCGCAGCACTTGTGCAAACAGCTCGCGCACTTTCTTCGCCGCATAGAGGCGCTGCCCGGTGAGCATTTCGTACATCACCGTGGCGAGCGAGTAGAAGTCAGTCGCCGGCCCGAGCTGGTCGCCACGGATTTGTTCGGGCGACATGTAATTCGGGGTGCCCAGAGATGCCTTTCGACCCTCGGCAACGCTCTGATCCCTGGCCAGCGCAATGCCAAAGTCGAGCAACTTCGCCTCACCGTTCTCATCGAGCATGATGTTCGACGGTTTGACGTCCCGGTGAATGAAGCCCTGGCTGTGAAGGTAGTCGAGTGTTTCGCAACACTGGACCATGATCTCGAGCACGCGTCGTGGCGGCAAGAGCACTTTTCCCTTGCCGTGTACTTTGAGCGTGACGCCCTCGACGAGCTCCATGACAAGGTAGTTGTGATCATCGGTCGACCCCACATCGTAGAGCGCTACGATGCCCGGGTGCGAGAGATGGGAGGCCGCCGCGGCTTCTGTCAGAAAGGCACGGTAGTGTGCCGGTTTGCGCGCAGGGTTCGGTTCTGTCGCGCCGGTGATATCCAGATTCTCGCGTTCCGAGCCAAGATCTCGTGACGACAATTTGAGTGCGACAGCCCGATCACGCTTTTCATCGTGTGCACGGTATACCGTGCCACAGGTCCCACGACCGAGCACTTCCGAGATCCGGTAGTGGTCGATGCGGTCTGGCACAGGTTGCTCTGGTTTTGGGGCGCCGGTTGCCACCGCGTCCGCCTCGTGCGACAAGCGTAGGGATGATGGATTCACTATAGCAAAGGCCTGAAAAGCTACCGGGATCAGTGAGCGGAGAGTGCGTCCAAAATCTGACGCGGTGCGTCATCGAAGCTTCCGTTTGACATGCAGACAATACAATCGCTTTCGCGTGCCTCGTTGCTGAGAGTGCGAACCAGGTCACACACCGATTTCACTTTTGAATCAGTCCCAGCCAACGCATCCGAACCGGGTGGATCGTGAGGCGCGTAGTGCACGACAAAATGGGCAGCCTGCAGTGCTTCGGGCAAACCGGCCGTGTGGACCCCAGCACGCATGCTGTTGGAGCGCAGCTCGAGCGCGACCAACAACCTCGACTCGGGGTGCCGATCGCGCAAAGCTTGCAGGGTTGCGGCGATCGCAGTGGGGTGGTGCGCGAAATCATCGTAGAGTGCGACACCACGCGGCGAGCCCAGCCATTCGAGGCGCCTGCGGGGCGGTTTGAATGACGCGACACTCTTGAGACTCTCGGCCGCTGGTAACCCGATGTGCTCCGCAGCTGCCACCGCAGCCAATGCGTTGAGGCGGTTGTGCACTCCATCGGACACCCACCCCGCTGGAGGCGTCGGTGACAGCGACGGCCCACTCAACTGCAGTGTGTCGTTCAGTCGCCAATCGCCATTACGACCGAATCCCGTGGTCGCAGACCAGCAGCCGCGTGCGAGCACACGACTGATCGACTCACTGTCAGCGTTGAACACCACGCGACCCGCCGACGGTACACACCGCATGAGGTGGTGAAACTGCGTCTCGATGGCATTGAGATCCGCGAAAATGTCTGCGTGGTCGAACTCGAGGTTATTGAGTATCAGAGTCGACGGGCGGTAGTGAACGAACTTCGAGCGCTTGTCGAAAAACGCAGTGTCATATTCGTCAGCTTCGACCACAAAATACGGTTCTTTGCCAAGCCTCGCCGAGACGCTGAAGTTTCCGGGGACCCCACCGATCAGGTAACCCGGGGCCAACCCTGCGCTTTCGAGGATGTGGGCCAGGAGACTGGCCGTGGTCGTCTTGCCATGTGTGCCCGCGACTGCGAGCACATGCCGGCCTCGCAGCACCACATCACCGAGCCACTGTGCGCCTGAGGTGTAGGGCAGTCCGGCGTCGAGCAGGGCCTCTACCTCCGGGTTACCTCGGGAGACGGCATTGCCCACGATCACGAGGTCTGGGCGAGAATCGAGATTGGATGCCGCAAACCCTTCGAAAATCTCGAGTCCGATTTCAGCAAGCTGCTCGCTCATCGGAGGATAGAAGGCCTTGTCGGAACCCGAGACTCGATATCCCATTTCCGTCGCCAGCCGGGCCACCCCCCCCATGAAGGTGCCGCAGACGCCAATGATATGAATGTGCTGCAAAGCCACTAACCCGCCGCCCGCATGCTGGAGGCGAACAAGATGCTGTTGCGCATCACCTGACCAACGGGACAATTGGTGCGGGAAACAGCATGCATACGCGTCGATTTCAAAGAGACTGCACACGCCAATGTTCTTGCAAAGGTCCCGTCGCCCAAGGGCGAGTCATGCACCGTCGAGCGCCGACATGGCCTGCCAGTCTTCATCCGCCAAACACCAGATCAAAGGCCACAAAAGCGACAAACAGATAGCCAATGGCGAGCGTGATGGACAGGCCGCGAGAAGTCTCGAGCGTCAGCCGGAGAATATGGGCTTGCACAGCCACCAGCCACACCATCAACAGCAACCACGGCAACAGATAACCACCACCGGGCTCCACGCCTTCGGGCAGTTGACCGATTCGCCACATCAGCGGCAAAGCGGCGAGGTTCACGATGGCACCACTGCCACACACCGCGGAAAAAGCTTGCGTGAATCGCTCCGGACATCTGAAGGCAGCGAGCGTGCCGGCAAGCAGAACGCCGTTCAGGGTGATATCGAGCACGCTGCGACTGAATGACAGCGAGACCGAACTGCCAAAGCTGCCAACCACAACGTAAACACTCATTGCAAACACCACCGCGAGGCACACGGCGAAGGGCCCGGGCGGCAGATCAGCGGGCGAATCACGCAACAGCGCCACACCGAGATACTGACGAAGCAAGTGGCTCATCCGAACGCGGCTCCAGACAACAGAGGTGCTATGCTTGCGCCCCGCTCAACACCGGTTCCCGGGCCGCTCACCTGTCCATGACTGATCCGTATTGCCCGGGCGAACCGTGCACAATGGCCAACCGATTTCGCGGCTTTCTGCCGGTGGTGGTCGATGTTGAAACCGGCGGTTTCGACTCCAAACGCGATGCGCTGCTTGAGATTGCAGCGGTTGTCATTGATCTGGATGAGCACGGCTTGCTGGTCCCAGGCGCCTACGTGTCGACCCACGTCACACCGTTCGAAGGCGCAAACATCGACCCGGCGTCGCTCGCTGTAAACGGCATTGATCCCTGGCATCCATTGCGCGCGGCACGCACCGAACAGGATGCGCTGGGCTACATATTCAAACCGGTTCGCGAAGCGGTAAAGGCCGCGGGCTGCAGCCGCGCCATTCTGGTCGGGCACAATGCCGCGTTCGATCAGGGCTTTCTCAACGCCACGCTCGAACGCACCGGCATCAAGCGTAACCCGTTTCACCCGTTCAGCCATTTCGACACCGTGAGTCTCGCCGGCCTGGCGTACGGCCAGACGGTGCTCGCCCGCGCCGTTCGCGCGGCTGGCATCGACTGGGACAACGACGAGGCACACTCGGCGTTGTACGACACGCAGAAAACGGCCGAGCTGTTCTGCAACATCATTAACGCGTGGGAGACCGCGCACCGGCGCTAGCGCGTCAAGCGGCTTTGTCCACGGTTTCCTGCACCAGCGCCTTGAGCTCGCCTGAGGCGTGCATCTCGAGCGTGATATCGCACCCGCCGATCAATTCGCCGCCGATGTACACCTGCGGGAATGTTGGCCAGTCGGCAAACCGGGGCAGATTCTCGAAAATCTCGGGATCCGCGATGACGTTGACGTAGGCAAATTCGCCCTCGCACTGTTTCAACGCGTCGACCGTGCGCGATGAGAAGCCACACATCGGCATACCCGGCGTGCCTTTCATGTAGATGATAACGGGGTTCGATTCGACCTGGTCTTTGATTTTTTCAAGCACGTCCATTTTGATCTCTCTGCTCCGCGCTCACAGGCGCGTGTGGTGTAACCGATTCTGGTGTAGTGGCGCCCGCATCGCGCGCACAGCGCGTTTCGGCCAGTAGCGCTAGCCGAGGTGTTGCTGCAGCCACAGCTCAAGCAGAGCAATGTGCCACAGTTTACTCCCCTGCAGTCGCGTGAAATGTGTGTCGGGCTCGTCGAGCAATATGTCGACGAACGGCCGCTGAAACAAGCCCCGCTCGCGACAGGCCTGGCTGTTGAGCGTATCCCGCATGAAGTCGAGTAACGGGCCGCGCACAAATTTGAGCGCTGGCACCGGAAAATAGGCTTTGCTGCGATCTATTACCGAATCCGGAACGATCCCCCGGGAGACGCTTTTCAGCACCCCTTTGCCACCCTGCTGCAGTTTGAGATGGGTCGGCATCGACAACGCCAACTCGATCAGCTCGTGATCGAGGAAGGGCACGCGTGCCTCCAACCCGGGATCCA
>CALDHJ010000171.1 GCA_937941555.1 uncultured Granulosicoccaceae bacterium
GGAACCTGGCCGCCGGGTGGTCGAAAAGGCTGGTCGTGGAGGCCGAGAGAGCGGATGACGCCGTCAGTCAGTCGGCCGTCTGGCGCTTCTGGCGCCGCACCCCTCACCGCCGAATTCGTTTGTATTCGACTGAACATCGCCTGCAATGGACCTGCGGTGTCCCGGCGTGTGGCTCCGGTGCGTGCCATGGCTAGACCTCTGAGGGGTGCATGTCAAACTATTGTCTCGCACATATCACGCTTTATCAATAAGTTGCACCATATTCTTCTGAGAGTAGTCAGATGTTGTAACAGATTTGCCCGGACCCGTTGGCAGCACCAGTCTGATTTCCCCGAGACGGGCCTTCTTGTCGCGGGCCATGAGCGCGATAAAGGTGTCGGCATCAAGGTTGTGGGGCGGCTCTGTTGGCAGCCCGGTACGGGTCATCAGCTGCTCGGTACGGGCGCGCAATGCGCTGTCAATGAGGCCTTCGCGCTCGGCGAGCCGCGCCGCGAGGCACATGCCGGCGGCGATGGCTTCGCCGTGCAACCAGCTGCTGTAGCCAGTGTGTGTTTCGATGGCGTGGCCGAAGGTATGGCCGAGGTTGAGCAGGGCGCGTTGGCCGGCTTCGCGTTCGTCGGCTGCAACGACTCCGGCCTTGATCCGGCAGCTCGTGGCCACTGCGTGTGTGAGCGCCGCCTGATCGCGCGCGAGCAAGGCCTCGAGGTGGGCGTCGATCCAATCGAGGAAAGCGCTGTCCAGTCCGAGGCCGTATTTGATGACCTCGGCCATACCGGCGCGGAATTCCCTATCGGGCAGCGTCGCAAGCGTGTCGAGGTCGACGAACACCGCCTGAGGCTGGTGGAACGCGCCGATCATGTTCTTGCCGCGCGCGTGGTTGACCCCGGTTTTACCACCGACCGAGGAGTCCACTTGCGCCAGCAGCGTGGTGGGCACCTGCACGAACGTGACGCCGCGCTGGTAGCTCGCCGCGGCGAAGCCAGTGATATCCCCGACCACGCCGCCGCCGAGGGCAATCAGCGTGCACTGGCGATCAAAGGCGTTGGAAATCAGGTCATCGACGATGCGGTCTACGGCCGCGAGGTTTTTGTGTTGTTCACCCTCAGGCAACAGCGTCAAGTGCGTTTGTCGATCGCTGAAAGCGCTGAGCAGCGGGGCGCTGTGGTGGGCGGCCACAAGCTCGTTACTGACGATCAGGACCTGCTGGCTGGTCACGGTGGATCGAAGCCGATCGGTGTCCTGTATCACCCCCGAGCCGATGTCAATCGGGTAGCTGCGGTCGCCGAGATCGACCACCACGCGGGTTGGCTGGTCGGGCATATCGGTCACGTTCTCGGCTCCTTGTCGATCAGGCGCGCAACGGCTCGTGCGACATGCTGCGGGGGTTTGTCGGACGTGTCGATCACGTGGTCGGCGATTTCGGTGTAGAGCGGTTCGCGTTGCTCTCGCATCGCAGCGAGGGTCTTGCGTGGGTCATCACCTTGCAGCAGCGGGCGATTCCGGTCACCCGCAGTGCGCTTCAACTGCTGGTCGAGCGTGACCCGCAGGTAGATGACCATGCCGCGGCTGCTGAGCATCTGTCGGTTGTCTTGCGCCAACACTGCGCCGCCGCCGGTCGCCATGACGATATTGTCGAGTTGCGTCAGCTCGTCGAGTAGCTGTGTCTCTCTCTGGCGAAATCCGGATTCGCCTTCGAAGTCGAAAATCGTCGGGACGTCAACGCCACACCGTCCGGTGAGTTCGATATCGCAGTCGTAGAAGTCACGTTTGAGCCGTTTGGCGAGGTGCCGGCCGATCGTTGATTTGCCTGCGCCCATCGGCCCGACCAAAAAAATGTTCATGGGGTACGCCATGCCTCGGCGATAGATTGGCCACATTGTACCCGTGTGGCTCTGTTGGCTTCGAGCACCCGGATGGCGATCGGCGGGTTGGCGCGTTTCGGCGGGCACAAAAAAGGGCAGCCGTAGCTGCCCTTTCCGTGATCGGTGTGTCCGATCAGTTGACGCTGGTGTTGTTGCCGATGATCTTCGGTGTGACGAAAATCAGCAGTTCATTCTTCTCGTCCACCGAGGCATCGTGCCTGAACAAGCGACCGACAACCGGCAGATTGCCCAGGATCGGTACCCGGCGGGTGTCGGTGTTGCGCACCTGCTCGTAGATGCCGCCCAGCACGACCGTCTCGCCGTTCTCGACCAGCACTTGCGTGTTGACTTCGCGGGTGTCGATACTCGGAACCCGCGCCACACCGCTGCCGAAGAATTGGCCGACGCTGTCCTTTGTGACCGTGAGATCCATGATGATGCGGTCATCCGGTGTGATCTGCGGGGTGACCTTCATGCCAAGCGTGGCTTCCTTGAAGGCGATGGAGGCCGCACCCGATGCAGAGGCTTCGAGGTAGGGGACTTCAACACCTTGCTGGATGTAGGCTTCTTTCTGGTTCGCCGTGATCACACGCGGTGAGGACACGATCTCGCCTCGACCCTCTGCTTCCATGGCAGACAGTTCGAGCTCGAGGAAACCACCGAAGGGGAGCTTGCCGATTTCGAAGCCGATCGACCCGGTCGGGTTGTTGGCGGGCAGGTTGACGTTCCAGCGGTCTGGCGCGTTGATGGTTTCGTCTTCGCCACCGATCGTGGTGTTGAAGACATCTTCCGCTGCAGCGAGGTTGCCGGACGTGATGCCGTAGTAGCCGTCGGCCGTATTCTGCGGGAAGGTGGTCAGGCCGAGGCGCGCACCAATCTCCTTGTTGAAATCGTCAGATGCGACGACGACGCGGGACTCGATCAACACCTGTCGAACCGGAATGTCCAGTTTGCCGACGAGAGTGCGGATGGCAACGAGGTGTTCTGCGGTGTCGTTGATCAGCAGCGTATTGGTGCGCTCATCGGTCGATACCGTGCCGCGATCACTGAGGATGGTTGCCTCTTCGCTTTGCAGCATGTCGGCGATCTCGGCCGCTTTGGCGTAGTTCACCTGAACGATCTCGGTGTGCAGTGCGGCGAGTTCCATCTTCTTGCTCGCCGTCTCCAGCTCGAGTTGCTCGCGTGCGGCAATCTCGGCGGCTGGGGCCACCATCACGACATTGCCGTTGGCGCGCATGTCGAGGCCTTTCGATTTCAGGATGATGTCGAGTGCCTGATCCCAGGGGACGTTCTTCAGGCGGAGTGTGACATTGCCCTCGACCGAATCACTGACCACGACGTTGCGGTCGGTGAAGTCTGCCAACAGTTGGAGAACCGAACGCACTTCGATGTCCTGAAAGTTCAGAGACAGACGCTCGCCTTCGAACACTTGCTGACGGTTGTAGTCTTCGTCGTTCTCGACGTCGATCGGACGCAGTTCAAGGGTAAAAATGCGATCGGACTGGTAGGCGAGCTGCTCGTAGGTCGCGCCTTCCATCGGCTCGATTTCAACCCGGACATTGCGTCCGCGGCGGTAGGTGTCGATGTACTTAACCGGCGTGGCGAAGTCGATGACATCCATGCGCTTCAATTCGTCGTCCGAGATGTCGACGTCTTTGAGGTCGATGACCACTTTGTTGCCTTGCTGACGGATGTCGACGGGCGTGTTCGGGTCGGTGAGGTTGAAAGTCACTCGGCCCTCGCCATCGGTGCCACGCCGGAAGTCGAGGTTCTCGAGTTCGCGGTCACTTGTGCTGCTGCCGAGCTGTTCGCGAATGCCCGCAGTCGAACCGGCTGGCACGTCTGCATCCGCCGCCTGCGAGATCATCAACGAGACCGTGTTGCCATTGACCTTGGTGGTGTAGGGCGCGAGTTGCGTCATGCTGACAACCAGGCGCGTGCGGCCCTGGAATTCCAGCGCCTTGATATTGCGCACCTGACCCGAGTCGACTGCGAGCATGCGCTCAGCCAGGTCGTTGTCGGTGTCCTGGAAGTCGAGTGCGATACGCGCGGGGTTCTCTACGGTAAAGCCGCGTGGCGTGGTTGCCGGCCCTTCAAAGGAGATCACGACTTCCGTGCGGTTGCCCGGCAGTTGGTTGACCGTAA
>CALDHJ010000172.1 GCA_937941555.1 uncultured Granulosicoccaceae bacterium
TCGCCCCTGGGCGCTCTGCGAGTACCGCGACTCGGGGTTTCCAACCGAGCCCGCAACCTACACAACGATGGTGCGCCACGGCGATTGGAAATTGATCGTCTGGCACGGCGAGCCGGCCTGTGGCAGCACCCGCGACGGCGAACTCTACAACCTCGCGACGGACCCGGCGGAGTTGCACAACCTGTTTCACGACAGCGCGTACCGCGACAAGCGCCGCGAGATGAAAGGGCTGCTACTCGATGTGATGGCGGAGACCGAGGACTGCACGGCGCCACGCCTGCGCCCTCGGTGATAGGGCACTCGCCACGCTGCGCAGAGACGAGGTCACAGCTCGGACCTGAATGCCCGCGCGACGGCGCGTGCCAGGTCCTCAGGCACGCCGGCTACGTTCGCGTGTTGTGGCCAGCCTGATATCGCATTGCGCACCGATTCGAGAGCTGTCTCAGCGTGGCGTTTTTTGATATTGCCGTAGGCGGCAAACCGCATCAGATCGTCACGGCTGAAGTTGTCCCTTTTTCCGTTGAGGCTCATTTGGTGGCGGCTGGTCCAGTCGCCTGTTGGGTTGTAGGCGTAGGTGATGTCGTAGGCTGGGCTCAAGCGCCAGTTGCCCGCACGGTCCATGAGGAAGGCGGTGTTCTTGACGTGGTCGTCCTGGTTGCGCGCGAGAACATTGAAAAAAGCGCGCTGCACGAGCTGCTCGATGTCCTCTTGTGGCAGCGAGAGCAGGCGGGCGGTTTCGATAGCTTGTTCGTAGCTGTGAGCACCTGCGGCGTTGAAATCAAAGTGGCGTATGGCGGCCAGTGATTGCATGTGGCGCTTGGCGCCGGTGTCGGACCTGTCAAATCGCTGTGTCATGAAGTGTGCGCGGCCGCCTTCTTCGAGCAGGCGGCAGGGACTCATGTGAATACCGGCGTCGGCTGCCATCAGGGCGTAGGCGTATTCGATGCGGCCGAAACCGAGTGGGTCCGCAAGTTCTTTGTCGCGGTTGCCACTGACCCCGTCGAATTTGACCAGCCAATGACTGAAGCCGGAATCGGCCTCGACTTGGCCTGACCGGAACACGCCAGTGCCAGGGTGCCAAGCGAGCAGCGCTTTGGCACGCGCGCCGCCGGCCGAGGTGCCAACCCTCAAAATGTTCTCGATGTCGTCTTTGTCGTCGTGGCCACTGAACGCCCCGGCGAGGTGTGCACGCTCGTCGAGCACGCGGTTGGCAAGCGTGATCAACCCCTCGACGCCGACTTCGCGGCCGCGTCCGGGCGCATCGCGCACCACCGGCTCGAATTCCAGCGCGCCGATAGCACGGCTGCCGACGTAACACAGGCGTTCGACCGGGTTGAAGCTGGACGCGGGGCGTCCTTGCTCGGCGAGCCAGGCGTTGATCAGTGCGTTGCCGAATTTATCGGGCAGACAGTCAGCAAGCAGGCCGGGCAAGCCGTGAAATGCGTCCCGTGGCAAGCCGTTGAAACTGTACGGGGCTTCCCGCAGTGGCATGGTGAGCGGGGCGATTTCGATGCCGGAGCGGGCGAACTCGGCGGTGTATTGAAACACGGCATGTTCGCGTTCGGCGTCCCAGGACACGGCACCAATGCGCCGCCCCCAAAGCTTGACGGCCGCGGTGGTCACGGCGAATCCTCATCGCCCCAGCGCCAGGGTTCAGCGACCGAGTCAGCTTGCGAACTTGCGCGCTGTCGCGGCCGTTCACGCACTAAGTTATCCAGCGGGCGGATTTCGGTGTTTGGTAACAACCTGGCCAGCGAATCGCCAAGGTCGAGCGCGAGCATCACGCGCACGAAGGATTCGAGTGACACCGATTGGCCATCGGCGAGGCGGACCAGTGTCCGACGCGACACACCAGCTGAGCGAGCGAGTGCCGCTTGGCTGATGTTCCGTGACAGGCGGATTTGGTCGAGCTGCCAGGCCAAGTGGGCTGTGACCACCTGGACCGGCGCTGTCGTGAAATCAATGCTTTGAGACATAAATGGCCCTCTAAGCCTGCATATGGCAGGCATTATGCCATTTTTGTCACATTAAGAGAATTTGTATAAATCGCCAAAAATGGCGCATTAAATGACTAAATCTCAGTAATGAGCCAATATTGGCTCATTGTCGTTGGCTTGTGTGTGCTTGGCCGCGTGACGAATCTCAACTGCGTGGTTTGCCGTGTTCCGGGTCGTACAGGGAGCCGAATCCCACGGCCTCAACCCGTACAGGGTAGGTGTCTCCCATGTACTCGATCGCAAGCTCGCGGCCCACTTCGCAGTGGCTGTGCGGTAAGTAGGCGAGGGCGATGTTGCGGCCGATGGTTGGGCCGTAGGCGATGGAGGTGGTGAAGCTTCGGCGACCGAGGCTGTCGACCAGCACCTCGCCGGTGTCCGGCTCCATCACGGGCAGGTTGCCAAGCGGGTAGCGCTTGACACCATTGGGGTCGGTGTTGTCAATCATGCTCAAGGTGCAGAGCATGGCCGGTTGGTGGTCGCGAGCGCGGTGCTCGAGGTAGGCGGATTTGCCGCGAAAGTCAGCCTCTTTAACCTTGGGGCGCGCAAGGTCGGCCTCGACCAAGTTGTATTCGGTCAGGAGATCGGCGTTCTGCAGGCGCAGGCTTTTTTCCATGCGGCGGGTGTTGGCGTAAGTCTCGATGCCAACTGGGGTCACGCCGAGTGCGTGGATCGCGTCCCAAAGCGCGAGGCCATCGGCCATCTTGAAGTGCAACTCCCAGCCCTGCTCACCGACGTAAGACAATCGCAGTGCCATCACCTCAACACCGCCCAAGTTGACGTGGCGAATCGCGGCGAAGGGGAAGCTGTCGTTTGAGAGGTCGGCGGGGTTGGCGGCAATTTTCTCGAGTGTGGTGCGTGCGTTGGGGCCCCACACGCCGATGCAGCCGTATTCTTCAGAGGTGTCGGTGACGACGGCATCAAAGCCTTTGTCTTGGATCAGGCGGCGGATATAGGTCATGTCGCGGTGGCCGGCGTCGGCACCGTCGACCACGCGGTAGTGGCTCTCGCCGAGGCGCAACACGGTGAGGTCGGCCATGACGCCGCCGGTGTCGTCAAGGAAGTGGGTGTAGACACCTTTGTTGATTGGGGTTGTTCCGCCAACCTTGGCAACGCAGGCCCATTCGAGCAGGGCCTCGGCATCAGGCCCGGTCACGTCGAACTCCGCGAAGTGGCAGAGGTTGATCATGCCTACGTCTTCGGAGAGTTTGAGGTGCTCGGCGTTGGAGACGCGCCAAAAGTGGCGGTTGTCCCATTCGTGTTCGCGCACTGGGATGCGGTCGCCGTATTCGGCGAGCAGGTGCTCGTTGCTTGCGTAGCCGTGCGCACGCTCCCAGCCGGCGAGCTCCATAAAATGCCCGCCCAGTTCGACTTCACGCGCGTGGAAGGGCGGCTGCCGGACGCTGCGGCCTTTGGAGTAGGGCTCGCGGTCGTGAACGGCGGGGTTGTAAATTTTGAAGGCAGACTCGTAGCAACGGTCGGCGATGTACTGCTCATCTTGCTGGAAGGGGTAGAGGCGCGCGACGTCGATGCTGTGGTGGTCTTCTTCGGTGCGACCGTCGGTCATCCAGTCTGCGATGACTTTGCCGGTGCCAGGTCCGTCTTTGACCCACACCGCAACGGCGTGCCAGAGGCCGCGTACTTTAGTGGATTCGCCGATAGAAGGACCGCCGTCTGCGGTGACCTGCAGCAGACCGTTGAAGGAGTATTTTTCATCGTAGCCGAGCTCGCCGAGAATCGGTGTGAGCTCCATGGCGCGTTCGAGCGGCTCGATCACTTGATCCAGCTCGAGGTCGCGTTGCGACGGTGACAGCCTTGCGTCTTCTTTTGAGAGCAAGTCGCGCGGGTGACACAGGCGCGGATTTTTCTCTTCGTAGTAGCCCCACTCAAGTTGGCCGCCTTCGGCGGTGGTTGGGTCGCCGGTGTCGCGCAGGTACGCCGAGTTGCCCTGATCACGCAGCAATGGGTAACCGATTTCTTTGCCGGTGCCCTCAAACTCTTTGTATGGGCCAAAAAAAGTCAGTGGGTGGTCTACTGGCATCACGGGCAGGTCTTCACCTGCCATCTCTGCGATCAAGCGACCCCAGAGGCCGGCGCAGTTGACAACGTGGTCGCACAGGATGGTGCCGCGCGAAGTCTCGACGCCTTTGATACGGCCGTCCTCAATGACAAGCCCGGTGCAGGCGGTATTGGCGAAGGTGGTGAGCTTGCCGCTCTTGACGCCTTCTTCGACGAGCTCACCTGCGACAGTTTGCGAGCGCGGGATCACCAGGCCCGCGTCCGGGTCCCAGAGGGCGCCGGTGATCATGTCTTCTTCGAGCAGCGGAAATTTGGCCTTGGCCTCGGCTGCGGAGATCATGGTGGCGCGGGTGCCAAAGGCCTTGCCGGAGGCGACTTTGCGCTTGAGTTCACCGAGGCGTTCGTCGTCGCCGACACGCGCAACTTCCAACCCGCCCACTTTGGCGTAGTGGCCGCGCTTCTCGTAGAAGTCGATGCTGTACATCGTCGTGTAGCAAGTGAACTTATCGTGCGCGGTGGCGTAACAGAAGTCGGAGGCGTGTGCGGTCGAGCCGACGTCGGTCGGGATGGCCGAGGTGTCGAGGCCGACGATGTCGTCCCAGCCGCGCTCGATCAGATGGTGCGCGACCGAGGCGCCGACGATACCGCCCTGGCCGATGATGACGACTTTGGCGCGTTCGGGAAACGTGGCCATGTGTTTGACTCCGCAGACAATTTGATCGGCGGGGCAGCCCGCCGGGGATGCGCAGAGTATACGTTCCACAGGCAAAATCGCCGACCGGGGCCGCGTCGCACACGCGTCGTGGACCGTCGCCTTGGCGACGCGAGTTTCAGCGTTACCCGGCGCAGCGCGACACGGGTCTCAAATCAGCTTGTGCATCTTCGCGAGATCGAGGCCGCCGAGGGCCTGGATCACGTTGCGGCGCAGTTTGCGCATGCCACCGATCCAGCGGTCGGGGTCGGCGGCTTTGGCTTGCATGAAGCCCGCGACGTCCGGGTGGGTGAGCACCATGAACCGGTTGTTTTCGATGGCGTCGACGATGCAGTCGGCGACCTGCTCGGGTGAGATCAGGTTGGCGCTTGCATCGGGTGGTGGGCCGTCGGCGTACCCGAGCAACGGGGTGGCGACGTATTGCGGGCAGACCACAGACACGCCGATGCCCTGATCGCCGTGTGAGATGGCGAGTGATTCGGCGAAGCCGACCGCGGCGTGTTTGGTGGTCGAATAGGCGGCATCGCCGATCTGGCTCAGCACCCCTGCGGCGGAGGCGATGTTGACGAAATAGCCGTCGCCGCGCTCGATCATGGCAGGCAAGAGGGCGCGCGCCGCCCAGACGTGGGACATGACGTGTACGCGCCAGAGGGTGTCCCAGTCCTCGTTGGCGAGCGAGGCCGCGTGATCGCCCTCGCCGAGGGCGAGGCCGGCGTTGGAGCAGAAGCAGTCGATCGGTCCGAAAGCGGCTTCAGCCTCGCTGACGAATCGCTGGATGTCGCTCTCCGTACTGACGTCACAGGCGATGGCCTGGCCACCGACCTCGGATGCAACGGCCGTTGCCGGACCGATATCACGATCAGCAAGGCTGACCCCTGCACCGTCTGCCGCTGCGCGTCGCGCCAACGCGGCGCCGATGCCTTTGCCGCCGCCGGTGATGGCGACGTGTTTGCCGTTGAGGTTCATGCGGTGTCCTTGAAGAGGAGGCTGCAACAGGTGACAGCACCTTCGGCCTTTGCGAGTTCGTCGAGCGCGGCGGTAACGACCGGGTAGCCCGCGTCGCGCAATCGCGCATTGGTGGCGTCGAAGGCGGCTGCCGCGAGCAGGGTGTCGCCAACGCGCGCGACGTTTGCGCCGTCGGGTTCGTCCGGGGCCACCTCGATGATGCGCGCGTCACCAAAACCCTCTGGGTCGACTCGCTCCGGGCAGAGTAGAAGGGTTGTGTCGTCGAGAGCAGTGACGGCAGATTTGAGGTGCAGGCAGCCGTGCACCGGCTGGCCGTGCACTGTGTAACCGAACGGCCCGAGGATCGACTGGAGCTGGTCGATGGCGGCTGCGTCACTGCGCGTGGTCAGCCCGACCCAGACGGTCTTGCCGAGCACGAGCACGTCGCCGCCGTCGATGGTTGCCGGTGCCTCGATTGTGGCAAGGTTTCGGTGCGCCGCGAGTGCGCTTGCCACGCTTGCGGTTTCAGGTCGGCGGGACGCGGCACCCGGTCGCATGATCACGGCGATTTCATCAAAGACCAGCGCGGTGTCCTCGACAAACACGCTGTCGGGCAGGGTGTCTTCGGCGGGCAACTCTTCTATCGCGACGCCGAGTCCGCGCAGGGCGTCGACTGTCGCCGCGTGTTGGCGTTGCGCGCGCTCGATATTGATCGGCTCGCGGGCCAGGTGGGTGAGTTCGCAATTGGCGAAGGCGGCGCTGACGGGGCGCGTGATGGCGCGTAGGGGGCTCATTGTCCGGTGAACTTGGGTTGGCGTTTTTCGTTGAAGGCGGCGACGCCTTCGCGTCGATCGTGGGTCGGGACGCAGCGGTTGTAGGCTTCGATTTCAAAGGCGAGGCCGTCGGCCAGCGACATCTGCAGGCCACGCTGGATCGCCTGTTTCGATTGTCGCACGGCAATCGGCGCGTTGGCGGCGATGTCGCTCGCCACGGCCAAGACGCTGGTGAGCAGGTCTTCTGACGGGTAGACCGCGTTGACCAGTCCCCAGGCCTGCGCATCGCTGCTGCTGAACGCGCGACCGCTGAGGATCAGCTCCTTGGCGCGGCGCTCGCCGACGGCGCGCGCGAGGTTCTGTGTACCGCCGGCGCCCGGAATGATGCCGAGCCGCACTTCGGTCTGGGCGAATTTGGCGTGGGCCGCGGCGTAAGCGAAGTCGAGGCAGGCGACGAGCTCACAACCGCCACCGTAGGCCGCGCCGTTGATCGCGCCGATGACGGGGGTCGGCAGCGCCAGGATTGCGCGCACCATGCGCTCGTAGACGAGGTGCTGTGCCTGCCAGTCGGTGTCGGACAAGCCGTGGCGTTCCTTTAAATCGCCGCCGGCGCAAAATGCACGCTCGCCGCTGCCGGTCAACACCACACACCGCGCGCTGCCGGGGTCGAGTGCGAGCGCTTCGAACAGGGTGTAGAGGTCGGTCGCCATCCGGGTGTTGAAGGCGTTGGCGGCGTCCGGTCGGTTGAGGGTGATCAGCAGCACGTTGGGCATCGGATGGCTCAGCAGCAGCGTGCGATACACCGAGGGGTCGGACATGGTCGAATGCTCGTGAAGCGGGTCGGGTGACACTACCGCCCGGCGGTTTGTCAGCGCAAGCGGTGTTCTGCGTGCGTCACCGGACCCCGCTGCGGTGTCGTGCTCGGTGACAGAGCTGTGCTCGTTTGCGTGCTACGGTCGTCTGGAGACAATGCACGGGTAGATGTGATGGCTCAGGGGGCAAACGAATTCGCCGGTTGCCGAGCACTCGTTACAGGTGCCGCCGGCGGCATCGGCAGTGCGCTGGTGGCGGCGCTCAACAGTGCGGGCGCGAAGGTCGCTGCAGCGGATCGCGATACCGCGGCGATTGACGCCGCGGTGCGGTTGTCGGGTGACTTGTGCGACCCGGACTACTGCGACGGCTTGGCAGCGGCCGCGCACGACGCGCTGGGTGGTTTGGATCTGGTGGTCAACAACGCCGGCATCATCAGCCGCGGGCCGGTGACCGAGACCACGGACAGTGACCTGGCGCGGTCGCTCGCGGTCAATGTCGAGGCGCCGTTTCGCGTGTGCCGTGCGGCGATTCCGCTCATGGCCGGTGCGGGCGGTGGCTGCATCGTGAACGTCGCGTCCTGCTGGGGATTGCGGCCCGGCCCCGACCACGCACTTTATTGTTCGACCAAGGCCGCACTCGCGTCCCTGACCCAATGCATGGGTCGCGACCACGCGCACCAGGGCGTTCGGGTCAACGCGGTGTGCCCGAACGAGGTGGACACCCCGATGCTCCGAAGCGGGTTTGCCACACGCGGCTTTGACCCGGCGACCGCGGTCGAAGCGCTCGGCGAGACGGTGCCGCTCGGCCGAATAGCCTCACCGGACGACATTGTCGATGTGATTCTGTTTCTCGCCTCGGATGCTGCGCGTTATCTGTGCGGCTCGTTGGTCGAGGTCAACGGCGGGAAGCCGGTCGCATGACGCGTTTTGCCGACAAAGTCGCGATCGTGACCGGTGGCCGCTCCGGCATCGGCGAGGCGGTCGCCGCGCAGCTTGCGGGTGAGGGCGCACGCGTGTTCACGGTGCAGCGCACAGCTGACCCGCAACACGAGCACCTCTGCGCGGATCTCGCCGAACCGACAGTGCCCGAGGCAGTTGTGGATGAAGTGGTGGCGCGGGCCGGCCGACTCGATCTGCTGGTCAACAGCGCCGGCATGATGCCGTAGGGCACAGTGCCGAACACGACCTTCGAGGCCTGGCAGCAAACCCTCGCGCTGAATCTGAGTGCGCCTTTTCTGTTGATCAAATACGCGTTGCCACACCTGTACGGTGGGGGTGCCATCGTGAACATCGGTTCGATCGAAGGGCTCGGCAGCAACCCGGGCCACCCGGCCTATTGCGCGTCCAAGGGCGGCTTGCACGCGTTGACCCGCGCTGTCGCCGTGGACCACGGGCTGGACGGGGTGCGCTGTAACGCGGTGGCACCCGGCTGGATCGACACGGCGCTCAACGAAGACTTCATCGCCAGCATGCCCGACCCGAAGTCCTTTCGGTCGCGCCTTGGCGACATTCACCCGGTGGGTCGCACCGGCACACCGTCTGAGGTTGCCTCCCTGGTTGCGTGGCTCGGTTCGAGCGATGCGTCTTTCGTGACCGGGCAGGTCTTCACGGTCGATGGCGGTCGCACCGCAAAACTGAGCTTGCCCTGATCACATTGGCACCGCAGCGGCGTTGCCGACTTTCGCTGTTGTCTCGGTGTGGTCGCTCTGATGGTGCGCCCTGTGCGGTCTCGCCGACGGGTTCACATTCTGCAGTGCGCCCGTCGTGACCGGGGCGCGAAGTGGGACACCGTTCTCCTGAACACCGGCCGTTTCGTGACCGTCTCGACGGTGCGTTCGGTGCCCGTCCGTCACGATGCAATCCGCTCTAGAATGACGTGATCGCCGCGCCCGCGGCAGACACCTCAAGAGACTACCGTGACTACTGAACACCTCGATCCGTTGTTTGCTCCGCTGCGTGTTGGCTCCATGACCTTGGCCAACCGCATTGTGATGGCGCCCATGACGCGTACGATGTCGCCCGGCAACGTGCCTGGCGACGCGTCGGTCGAGTATTACCGTCGCCGCGCGGCGGGTGGCGTCGGACTGATCCTGACCGAGGGCACCTGTGTGGGGCACCCGGCGGCGAGCGGCTACCCGCGTGTACCGTTTTTTTACGGTGATGATGCGCTGGCAGGTTGGGGCCGCGTGTGTGAGGCCGTTCACGCCGAAGGCGGCTGCATCATGCCGCAACTCTGGCATGTCGGTTCGGTGCGTCGGCCCGGTGTCGAGCCCGACCCCGAGCTGCCCGGCTACGGTCCGTCGGGTATGGCGAGGCCGGGCAAGGTCACCGGCCACGCGATGACCGAGTCCGACATTGCCGATGTCATTGCCGCCTTTGCGACGGCAGCCCGGGACGCCGAGCGTCAGGGTTTCGACGGTGTGGAAGTGCACGGGGCGCACGGTTACCTGATCGATCAGTTCTTCTGGGACGGCACCAACAAGCGCGATGATGCCTGGGGCGGGAATGCCGTCGGACGCACACGGTTCGCTGCCGAAATCATTCGCGCCATCCGCCGCGAGGTCGCTGCCGACTTCCCAGTGATGTTGCGGTGGTCGCAATGGAAACAACAGGACTACACCGCCCGACTCGCCACCGACCCGGCGAGCCTTGGCGCCTTTCTCGCGCCGCTTGTGGACGCGGGTGTGGACGTATTTCACTGCAGTCAACGCCGCTTCTGGGAAGCGGAGTTTGATGGCAGTGCGCTGAATCTCGCCGGGTGGGTCAAATCCCTGACCGGCAAACCCGTGATCACGGTCGGCAGTGTCGGCCTCGACGGTGATTTCATTGTCGAGGGCAGCCATGAGTTTCGCGAAGCACAGCCCGCGAGCATCGATGGCCTGCTCGAACGCCTGGCCGCAGATGAGTTTGATCTGGTTGCAGTCGGCCGCGCGTTGATCGCAAACGCGGACTGGCCGGCGCGCGTGCGTGCCGGTGAGACTGCGCAGCTCAAGCCCTACACCAAAGACCTTTTGCAGCAACTTGAATGATGAAACGGATACGGCGCCCTCAAGACTCTTCTTCCGGCAAAGCGGATTCGCCAATGCTGCAGTGCAACTGGCAAGCCGTGTGTGCCGGGGTGATGTTGTTTGTGGTGCCGTATGCGCTGATCGTCGTCTTGATGTCGCTGTGGATGCCGGTCGAGTCGAACACGCTCATGGCGCGCACGGTTGCCTATGTAGCCCTGCCAGTGATTGCGGTGCTGATCGCCGTGGGCTATGTCGCCGCGCGCCTGGCTGGGGTGTCCGGGGTTGCAAATGGTGCAGCCGTAGGGCTGATTGTCAGTGTCATGCTGCTTGCGGGGCCGTATTGGTCTCTCGATGTTGGCCTCGATGCATTGGCTTATATCCAACAGTTCGGCCCGCACGCGCTGGTGATGGGGATCTTCTGGTGCAGCCTGGGTGGGTTGATCCGCGAACTGATCGCAAACCACCGCACGGCCTGAACCGCGGCGCGTCCTCGCCGCACTCTGTTGCCTGCACTCGGTTTGGTGCTGCGTACAACCGCGCCACACCCCGTTGTTGTGTGCCGTAACGCGTACCGCTATCGCCACCGCCAGACCAGCCCGAGTAGACCGTTGCCCCAGCCAGCGGCTGGGGCAACGGCACACTCATATCCGCTTGCGTCTGGCCCGCAGTAAGGCTGCCATCAACGGGTGCGGCGGGGGCGGCAGGTCGGGT
>CALDHJ010000173.1 GCA_937941555.1 uncultured Granulosicoccaceae bacterium
GGATGTCCTTGGCGAGCAGAACGCCGCGGATTTCATCGCGGCTCTCGCCGACAACGGGAAAGCGCGAGTGGCCGGATTCGATGACGGCCTCGAGAATGTCGGCAAAGGGCGCGTCGGCTTCGACGCAGACCATCTGGCCCCGCGGGATCATGACGTCGCGCACCTGCATGTCGGCGACCTCAAATACGCCGTCGATCATGGAGAGCGAATCGGCGTCTAGCAACGCGCGTTCGTGCGCATCCCTCAGGATATCGGTGAGCTCCTTGCGGTCGCGGGGTTCGCCGCCAAGGGCCTGTGCAATGCGCCCCACAAGGGAGCGCTGACTACTGTCGGGGTTGTCGTCAGCCATGGCTGTCGGGGGTCTGACCTCGTGTGTCGTGGTACGGGTTGGCGACGCCTCGGGTGGCCAGCAATTGCACTTCCAATGCTTCCATCGTTGTCGCCTCAGCGTCGGTTATATGATCGAATCCGCGCAGATGCAAGACGCCATGCACGATCAGGTGCAGCACGTGGTCGCGGACGGCTTTGCCCTGCTGTACGGCCTCGCGCACGGCGACGTCGAGGCACAGGGCGATGTCGCCAAGCGATTGCATCTGCGAATCGTGAGGCAATAAGGCCGCCAATTCGGGCGAAAGTTCGCTTGGAAAAGACAATACATTGGTTGCCTTGTCGCGCGATCTGTACTGTGAATTCAGCGACTTGACCTCATCTTCGGTCACGATTCGCACCGTACAGCCCGGGCCCTCGGGCGACAGCGCCAGTTCTGCCGCAGACGCGACAAAGGACTCGAGCGGCACAATCTGTTCGAGGGCTGACGGGTCAAGGCCAGCGCCCTGCTGGACACACACCCGGCCAATCCACTGCTCAGCGGGGGGTTCGGTGCTCACGCGTCGCGGTCACCGCGCACGCGTTCGTCGACATCGTAGGCGGACACGATGCGCTGCACCAACGGGTGCCGCACGACATCACGGTTGGCAAATTGCACAAAACCGACCCCGTCGACACCGGACAGCACGCGCTTGGCGTGGATCAGACCCGAGCGCCGCTTGTCCGGCAGATCGATTTGCGAGGTGTCACCGGTGACGATGGCCTTGGAGCCGTAGCCGATACGGGTGAGGAACATTTTCATCTGTTCCTGGGTCGTGTTCTGCGCCTCGTCCATTATCACGCAGGCGTGGTTCAGCGTGCGCCCGCGCATGAACGCCAGCGGCGCGACCTCGATCACATGGCGATCAATCAATTTGCCAACGCGCTCGAAACCGAGGAACTCGTAGAGCGCATCGTAGATCGGGCGCAGATAGGGGTCGATCTTCTGACTCAGGTCACCGGGCAGGAAGCCCAGTCGCTCGCCCGCCTCGACTGCCGGGCGCACCAACACCAACCGGCGCACCTGCTCGGATTCCAGCAGCGAGACTGCGCAAGCCACAGCGAGATAGGTCTTGCCGGTGCCGGCCGGACCCTCGCCGAAGCAGAGATCACGCGCGTCAATCGTGCGCAGGTAATCGGCCTGGTTCTGACTGCGCGCGCGAATCTGTTGGCGGCGCAGGCGCACCACGACATCGTCGCCGTTATCGCTCAGCAGCTCCATGCCCGACCCGTCGGCGGCGCGGCTGCCTGCCTCGCTCAGCGCGAGGTGCACGTCTTCGCCGCGCAGACCGCGCTCACCGGCGAGTGCGTAGAGCTGTTTCAGCACGTGTTCCGCCTGGTTGACCGCACCGGCGTCACCACGCACTTCGAAGAGGTTGCCGCGGTTGGCAATGTCGACGTCGAGCGAGCGCTCGATGTGTTCGAGGTGCGTGTTGAGCTCGCCTGACAAATTGATCAGACGGGCGTTGTCACTGGGCTCAAGGGCAAAAGACGATTCCGTGCGTTCGGTGACGGTATCAGGCGCTGGCAAGGTGCGGTTCCTGTCGGTGGGGATCGTTCAGCGCGATGAACTCGCCGCGCAACGAATTGGGGCGTGCCTCGGTGATGCGCACATCAACGAAGCTGCCAATCAGGCGCGTGTGACCGGCAAAATTGACGACCCGGTTGTTCTCGGTTCGGCCTGCCACTTCACCCTCACCGCGACGCGCCGGACGGTCGACCAGCACGCGTTGCACCGTGCCCACCATCGACTCGCTGATTGCCGCCGCCTGGCGGTTGACCAGTGCCTGCAAGGCTTGCAAGCGGTCTTTCTTTTCATCCATGGGCGTCGGGTCATCGAGCTGCGCGGCCGGTGTGCCCGGTCGCGCGCTGTAGATGAAGCTGAACGACTGATCAAAACCCACTTCTTCAATGAGCTTCAGCGTGTCGTTGAAGTCTTCATCCGTCTCACCGGGAAACCCGACAATAAAATCGGACGATAGGCACACGCCTGGCCGTGCAGCCTTCAGGCGGCGAATGCGGCTCTTGTATTCGATGCGGGTGTGGCCGCGTTTCATCGCCGCCAGAATGCGGTCGGACCCGCTTTGCACCGGCAAGTGCACAAAGCTCACGAGCTCTGGCACATCGGCGAAGGCCCCGATCAGGCTGTCGCTGAACTCGACCGGGTGTGAGGTCGTAAAACGGATGCGGTCGATACCCGGC
>CALDHJ010000174.1 GCA_937941555.1 uncultured Granulosicoccaceae bacterium
AACGCCCCATGGCAGGATCAGACTTTTTCAAACTCGATGTGCAAATCCACGATGCTGCGCGTGGGTGCCATGGACAGCGTGTGGTGCAGTTTGCGCCTTTGCACGGTGACTCGCTGAGCACCAGTGCCTTGAAGCTCCTGACAAGTTGTTTTCTTGATGGCGAGCGTGTCTGCTTTCGCACCCACCGATCGGGCGCTGGTCCGGACGTGGCGCACCTGTGTGCTGCGGGTCGTATACGCCATTGGGTGAATATCGATCCCGTTGACGCCCGGCCTTTGCGTTTCGGGTCGGGTCGGGCGGAGCGGGTGTCGGCTGTCTTTTCGTCTGTCGCGCGTGCGCAGGCGTGGTGGAGCAAATACGCACGCAAGTGCGGCCCTATTCAGTCGCTGTCGGTTTACGCCGTGCCGGATACGGCTTTGCACCAGTTGCTCGGTGCCCTCGAACACCGCATGCGGTGGCACTGCACACTCGATGGCAATGCAGTGGTCTTGTGCTCGAACAACGACTTCATCGAGATCAACCTTGTTGACGTGTCTTCCGGCGCGTGCATGTCGGTTGGGCCGACAGCGGCTGCGATCTGATTCGAGTTGCCCCATGCGTTAGCATGTGCGCTTTTCAGTGCAGGCGCTGTCACGTGCGGACGCCTGCCGTTGCAGGAGAGCGAATTGGTGGGTGTGGTGTCATTGCCTATGTACGACTGGCCGGAGGTGCGCAGTGCAACCGATGCGTTCTATGACGGCTTGCGCAAGCACTTGAGTCAGGCGGGTTTTGATGCGCCCGACGCCTTGAATCGCCCCGGTGATCTCTCAACCGAGTGGCAATCGCCTGACCTGTTGCTGTCGCAGACCTGCGGATTGCCTTACGTTCGCACACTGCGTGACACGGTCTCGTTGCTCGGCACACCGGTCTACGACCTGCCTGGTTGTCGCGCGGGTGAATACGCCAGTGCGCTGGTGGTGCGCGCCTCGGACAGTGCGAAGGCGATCTCGGATCTCGAAGGTGCGCGCGCGATCGTCAATGGGTTTGATTCCCAGTCAGGCTGTGCGGCCTTGTTTCAAGCGGTACTTGCGCGTGGGTTTGCTCCACCCTTCTTTGCTGAAACCGAGGTCAGTGGTAGCCACCGTGCATCGGCGGCGGCGGTTGCCGACGGGCAGGCCGATGTCTGTGCCATCGACCCGGTGTCCTGGCAATTGATACAGGACTGGGATGCGCCGGTCGCCAGGCGGTTGCGCATATTGGGATGGGGAAATTACGGCCCGGCCCTGCCACTGGTGACGGCAAAGTCAATCGATGCGGACCGGCTCGGTGCACTGCGCGCGGCTGTGTGTGGCGCTTTTGCAGACCCAATGCTCGAATCCGAGCGGCGCGCACTCTATCTCCGCGGGCTGGTACCGCTTGAGGATCGGTCCTACGACACCGTGTCTGCCCGTTGGCATGCTCTGCAGGCATCCGGTTTTCTGCCCGGCATGCCGGGCTGATTCGGCGACGCGCTGTTCTCAGCCTCACGATCCATTCTCGCGTAGAATTTTCCCCGTGAATCGTTTGGGAGAGGGTGCGTGAGTCAGTGGATTTTCGGGGGGCTGGGTCTCATCTTTGCCATCGCGCTGTTGGCGTCGTTGGTCTGGTCCTCGCTGCTGTGGGTCGCGCTTCTGGCGCTGGTCCTGGTGGGTGTGGCGGTGTGGGACTACCGTCAACGCAGTCACGCGCTCTGGCGCAATTTTCCTGTGTTGGGTCGCGGGCGCTGGGTGATGGAGTTTCTGCGGCCGTTTTTCAGACAGTATTTCGGTGAGTCCGACACCGACGGTGCACCGGTCAACCGCATGTTCCGGTCTGTCGTATACCAGCGTGCCAAAGGGGCTCGAGACACAACGCCGCTCGGGACACGGCTCGACACCTACCGCGACGGTTACGAGTGGATTGCCCATTCGCTTCACCCGTCGCACGGGCCGGAGATCGCGGATATGCGCGTGGCTATCGGAGGACCCGATTGCCGTCAGCCCTACCGTGCCAGCGTGCTGAACATCTCGGCGATGAGTTACGGCTCGCTCAGCGACAACGCGGTGCGTGCGTTGAACCGCGGTGCTGCAAAGGGCCAGTTTGCACACAACACCGGTGAGGGAGGTATCAGTCCGTACCACCTCGAAAACGGGGGGGACCTCATCTGGCAGATCGGCACCGGGTATTTTGGTTGCCGAACCGAAGAAGGAGACTTCAACCCTGACGCCTTCAGCGCGAATGCGGCGCGCGATGCCGTGCGCATGATCGAAATCAAATTGTCTCAGGGGGCGAAGCCCGGGCATGGCGGGATACTGCCCGCGGCAAAGAACACAGCGGAAATCGCAGCGATACGCGGCGTGGTTGAGGGAACGAGCGTCAATTCACCTCCTGGCCATTCCGCGTTTGATTCGCCGCTCGGCATGATGCGGTTTGTTGCTCAGCTGCGTGAATTGTCCGGTGGCAAACCCATCGGCATCAAGTTGTGTGTCGGCGAACCAGCGGAGTTCTTCGCGTTGTGTGCTGCGATGAAAGCAAGCGGCACATCGCCGGACTTTGTCACGGTGGATGGGGGAGAGGGTGGCACCGGGGCCGCACCGCTCGAATTTTCCAACTCGGTCGGGATGCCGGTTCGAGACGCCCTCGCACTGGTGCACGACGCACTTGTTGGCTACGGACTGCGTGACCGCGTCACCGTGATTGCCTCAGGCAAAGTCTTTTCAGCGTTCCATGCCGTGAAGTTGCTGTGTCTCGGCGCGGACGCCGTGAACAGCGCGCGCGGGATGATGTTGGCGTTGGGGTGTGTGCAGTCCTTGATCTGCAACACCAACGAATGCCCGACCGGTATTGCAACCCAGGATCCGCACCTCAAGCGCGGGCTCGATGTCGGCGACAAGTCGGAGCGCGTGGCCCGCTACCATGCTGCCACGGTGAAGGCGATGGCCGAACTGATCGGGGCAGCGGGTCTGCACGGCACGGGTGAATTGCGGCGTTCGCACTTGTTTCGAAGGGTCGATCAATTGACCGTCAAACGCTACAGCGAGATTTATCCAGACATTGAGCCAGGAAGCGTTGACACAGACACCCTCCCGGACCGCTACCGTACACTCGCTGCCCAGGCAAAATCTCTGGTAGGCGCCGAATCGGAGGGTTCACACGCATGAACAGGCCCGTCAATCAGCGCGCAGCCGACTTGTTGGTGCGTGCCCTGGAAGCCGAGGGCGTCGAGTATGTCTTTGCCGTGCCGGGTGAAGAGAACCTCGACGTGCTCGATGCGTTGCACAATTCCTCCATCCGACTGGTGGTGACGCGCCACGAGCAGGGTGCGGGCTTCATGGCAGCAACCTACGGGCGGCTGACGGGGCGCGCTGGCGTGTGCATGTCAACCCTCGGGCCCGGTGCGACCAATCTCGTGACGCCCGCCGCCTATGCGCAGCTTGGTGGATTTCCGCTCGTTGTCCTGACCGGCCAAAAGCCGATCATGCATTCAAAACAGGGTCAGTTTCAGATAGTTGATGTGGTGTCGCTGTTCGGCCCGATTTCAAAGTTGTCGCGCCAGATTGTCCACGGAAACAGCATCCCGGGATTGGTGCGCGAAGGCTTTCGGCGGGCGCAGGAAGAGCGGCCGGGGGCCGTGTTGCTGGAGCTGCCGGAGGACGTGGCCGCTGAACCTGCAGACGAGCCCATTTTTTCATCGAGCGACCGCGCTTACGCGACCGCCACACCCGAGGTGATTGCCCGCGCCGCCGAGGCCATACGGGCCGCGAAGATGCCGTTGTTGTTGGTGGGCGCCGGGGCCAACCGCAAGCATGCGCGAAAAGCGCTGCGTGACTTTGTTGACAAGACCGGGATGCCGTTCTTCACCACCCAGATGGGCAAAGGGGTGATCGATGAGCGCAATCC
>CALDHJ010000175.1 GCA_937941555.1 uncultured Granulosicoccaceae bacterium
GGCCCGGCCGCAAGCACCGTACGGTTCACGAGAATGACCTGACCACAGAACGCTGGCACCGAACCGAGATTGTGTGTGGACACCAACATCAAGCAGCCCTCCTCGCGCAGGTCGTGCATCAGCGACACGATGGCTTCCTCGGTGTTCACATCGACACCGGTGAAGGGTTCGTCAAGCAGAATCACATCGCTGTTCTGTGCGAGAGCGCGCGCAAGAAATACGCGTTTCTTCTGGCCACCAGACAGCTCGCCAATCTGCCGATCGCCAAGCTCCGACATGCCCACTCGGTCGAGCGCAGCGGCAACCGCCTCTCGGTCCTCGGCACGCGGGATGCGGAAAAATCCCATGTGCCCATACCGCCCCATCATCACCACGTCGCGCACCAGCACCGGGAAGTCCCAGTCGACATCCTCGTTCTGCGGTACATAGGCCACGCGGTTCGCCTGCAGCGCGTCAGCAACAGTACCGCCGAAGATTTCCACGTGCCCTTTGGACACGGGCGCAAAGCCCATGATCGCCTTGAACAGCGTGGATTTGCCCGCACCGTTGACCCCGACCAGACCGCAGATGGTGCCACGTGGCACCGAGAAGCTCGCATCGACCAACGCGGTGTGGCCGTTGCGGTAGGTCACACACAGACCGTGCGCAGTGATACCGGCGCTGGCGGCCACCGGGTCGGTGTTCACGGCTGCAAGCCGTCCGCGACGGTCTGGCTCGTGACCTTCAGAAGATCGATGAAGGTCGGCACCGGGCCGTCATCTTTACTGAGGCTGTCGACAAAGAGCACACCGCCATAAGCGGCACCGGTCTCGCGTGCGACTTGACGCGCGGGACGGTCGGATACCGTGCTCTCGCTGAACACTGCCGGGATGGCTTCAGTGCGAACGGTGTCGATCACACGTTTGACCTGTTGCGGCGTGCCCTGCGCATCGGCGTTGATCGGCCAGAGGTAGAGTTCTTTCAAGCCGAGATCGCGCGCGAGGTAGCTGAACGCGCCCTCGCTCGACACCAGCCAACGGCGCTCTTCGGGTACGGCGTCGATCAATTCCCGAATCGGGCCGGCCGCGGCCCGCAGTTTTGCCACATAGTTGTCCGCATTGGCGGCGTAGACCTCGCGGTTGGCCGGGTCATGCAGACTCATCGCATCGCGGATGTTGGCGATATAAATCTCGGCGTCGGTAAACGACATCCAGGCGTGGGGATTGGGCTTGCCGTTGTACGGGCCGCGGCCAATGGGCATGGGTTGGACGCCCTCGGAGACGATCGCCTCCGGTACGCCCTTGAGGTTCGCAAAAAACGGCTCGAACCAGAGCTCGAGATTCAGTCCGTTCCAGAGCACGAGATCCGCCTTCTGGGCGCGAATGATGTCGCGTGGCGTCGGTTGGTAGTTGTGAATTTCGGCGCCGGGCTTGGTGATGGACACGACGTCTGCCGCGTCGCCGGCGACATTGCGCGCCATGTCGGCGATCACCGTGAACGTGGTCGCCACGGTAAACGGCTTGGCCAGCAATCCGGTCGGCACCAGCAGCGCCAAAACCGCCAGCAATCGGGAAACAGCAGCCACGGCTTACCTCATCACATCAGCATTGGGCTATTAATTTAGCCAAGGCTAATTTACATTGCAACTGCAAACTTATTTGCCAAAGCCAAACTCCCACCCTAAACTGGCCACACGTCAAGCTGTCCATTGCATCCGTGTCCGACCAGCCCGCTCGCCCCAACCGCGTTCTCGACCCCACCCAGGTGGCGGCCGCTTTCAACCACGTGCGCGACGCCCACCAGACCGAGGTGGCCGAGGACTACGTCGAGCTGGTGTCTGACCTGATCGAAGCCAAGGGTGAAGCACGCAGTGTCGACCTCGCAGAGTGTCTCGGTATCAGCCCGGCGACCGTCAACAAGACCGTCGCCCGTCTGCAGCGCGACGGCTACCTGACAGCCGAGCGCTATCGTTCGATCTTCCTGACCGACAAGGGCGAAGCGCTGGCCGCGGCGATGCGTGAACGCCATCGGATCGTCTACGACTTCCTGCGGGCGATCGGCGTGTCAGCCGACACGGCAGAGCTCGACGCGGAGGGCCTCGAACACCACGTCTCTGACGAGACGCTGGCCTGCTTTCAATCGATTATCCGCCGCGGCGCGTGACCGACACCCGCCGTAGCAGGCCATATTCGGCACACCAGACTGCGGCATCAGGGCATGCCAGCATGAGAACGCCGAATTGATCGCTCTGCTCAACGGAGACTTCAGCGACATCTGGGTGCATGTTGTCGGCGCGCTGGTGGCGGCTGTGGCGGTAGACCTCTACCGCAGCCTGACATCGAGGCGGCGCCGGGCTCAGCGTCACGCTGCAGAATCGGAAGCCACCCTCGCCAACCAGAATGCGCGCTCCACGCCTGCGTCGCGAGGTTGTGCGGTCACACTGCTGTCCTGGATCTGTCGCTTTGCCATTCGCCTGAGCGCGAAGCTCGCTGTCGCACTGGGGGCTGCCATTGCGGCGGGCGTCCTGGTTGATGACAAGGTGCAGTGGGTGGACGGTGCCGTGGAGGGGGCCATCAGCGGCACGACCCTGACCGTCATGCTGATCGTATTTGCCGCGACCTGGATGCTGCTGCCGATCCGTCTGTTCAAACGCTGACCAGCAGACATGACACGATCCGCCAACTGGCGCATTGCCGCGCTTGCGCTCGCCTGACAAAATATCCGCCACGCCGACGAGCTCCGACATGCGACACACCCTCGAACGTCTCTTTGCGCCACTACTGAACTATCTCGAGAAAGGCGACGACCCGGTGGGCTATCGGCCCTCCCACCGCACCATCCTCAAAGCCGTGTCCGCCCTCTTTTACGTGTTGACAGCCGCCCTGCTGGCGCTCGGCATCAGCACTGGGCAGTTGGGCATACTGTTGCCGTGTGTGGTGTTCTTTGCGGTTGCCTCAACCGCACTCGGGGTCGCAACCCTCGGCTCAGACCGCGCGGTCGGACGGCTCTGGCACAACCGCTGACACCCAGGCAGCGGCACTAACGCGCCCCGATCGGCCGCCAAGAACCCTAACAGCCCGTTAAAAACGTAACGAGGGGGCCAAGTGCAAGGCGCGAGCAGCGCAGAGACCGAGACAATATCAAGGTGATAGGCGAGGTCCGAGCAGCCGGTGCGCCGGAGCGACAGCAACGCAGCAATTGGGTGGGGGCGCCCAGCCCCCGCAGAATTTTTTTAACCGGCTGCCAAAAAACACATCGGTTCACTGATCACTCAGCCGGCTCAAACCATCTCGCCACATCGCGCCGATGGCTGTCAGCGAGACCGGCCCCAGGGAGAGGGTTTGGCGAAGGTGTCGACGTACAGCCGCTCAACCTTCTCCCTCGCCCACGGTGTCTTTCGCAAGAAGGTCAACGACGACCTTACTGAGGGGTCGGACTTGAAACAATTCAGGTTGATGCGCTCAGCGAGTCCGTCCCAGCCATAGTGTGCCTCGAGACTCTCGACGACCCGTTTCAAAGTCACACCGTGCAACGGATTGTTGGGTTGTTCGGCATCCACGCGTCAATATCCATCCCGGAGAACTGTCGATTACAGGGTCGCACCGACCCACGTTGCCACCACGGATACCGCCGTCAAGCCGACACGCCCTGGTGACAGACGGCTTCGATGTTGTGCCCATCGGGGCCAATAACGAAAGCGCCATAGTAGTCGGCATGGTACCGCGCGCGGATACCGGGCGCGCCATTGTCTTGCCCGCCGGCTGCAATTGCCGCCGCATGGAAGTCATCCACCTGTGCCGGACTGTCAGCGGCAAAGGCGATGTGCATAGCACCCTGTACCGTGTCATCAAGGCCGAACCAGAACGCGACATTGTCATCGCGCCCGAACCCCACCCAACCCTGATCTGATGCCATCATCGACACCCCGAGCGGTGCCAGCGCCTTGCTGAAAAACGCGATACTCGCGTCAAGGTCGGATACAGCCAACCCGATGTGATCGATTACCATCGCTTTCTCCTGTGCGGTACAGCGTCCGGCACCGCGGATGGCGACACCTGACATCCGAGAAAAAGACCCCGTTGCCAACGGGATGATCTGATCTCACGGGATACCACAATACACCGGTTCAGTCAGCCGCGAGCAATTGCCCCCGGCTCGCGGCAAAACCGATACCGCGTTGGCTATGAAACACTGCGCTAATGCCAAATATCAAGCCTGTCATCTCGACTGGGCAACATACCCGTGTGTCGGGCATCTGAATCCGCTCCGCCAATCCGCACACATCCACGCACTGATACACTCTCGCCCCAAACAGGTGGAGACAACCTATGTCGAATGCCGACGCTCGATCCGTGGCAGAAACTTATCTGCAGGAAATGCTCGAAGCCGACGACGCCGCGGACTACGCCCTCTACACCAAACGGTATGAGCCGAAGTACCTCGCGAACTTTTCGCAGGAGCAGTTTCACCGCGACATCAACGGCATGCACGACCGCAATGGCATGAACCGCGGCTACGCCTTCCTGAGCACGCTTCGGTCATCAAACCTCGACGGCATGGAAGTGCACCGCACGGTGTGGAAGGGACACTACGAAAAGCGCGATGCAGTGATCGAGATCGCGGTATACGAGAAAGACGGTGAGTGGTATCTCATCCAATCGGCTGTGCACTAGCGAAGAAGCGCCCGCAACCGAGGCACGCGCAGGGCCGCATCAATGTGCCGGCTTGCCTTGTTGAGCGCCCTCGCGTTGCCGGCTCGCTTCGGCAAATCGCCTTACCGTGCCGCGTATCAGCGGCCGGTAGAGCACCCTAAGCAATGCACCGGGCAACACGCGACCACGCTCTTCAAGGTCGACGCGGGCACGCGGGTGATCCATGAACGAAAAAGCGGAGGTCCGGTAGCCCGCATCGGGCGAAACAAAACGCAGCTCGCACAACGACTTCACCGACTTGTAGCCGTAGTGCCTGGGGGCAACCAGTCGAAGCGGTGCACCGTGATCGACACTCAGCGGCTCACCATTCAAACGGTCAGCAACGAGTACACTCGGATCGAGCAGGTCTTCGAGCGGCAAGCCGGTGCGAGCGCCATCCTGGGCTTTCAGGGCGACCAGCGTCGCTGAATTGTGGGGTGCGGACCGGGGTATGACAACGCGCTCGAAGACGTCGCGAAAACGAACCCCCTCCCACACCAGCCCGCGCACACTCCAGGTCGTCACACAGTGGAAATCAGACACCTGGCTGACCCGAGGCAGCCCCTCAAGCGGATCAACGATGTCCCGCTCACTGGACACCGCCCCGCACAGCCGGAGCACCGGACTGTCGGGATAGCGTGGAAAGCGCTTGGCGAAATGCGTCAGACCGAAACGGTGGAACAAGGCTGATTCGTGTTGCCCGGGTGGCAGTGTTGTCATGTTCGATTCCCTGCAGCGCCAGACCGGATAGACAATCTGCTCACCCTGCCTCAACCACGAGCCGCCACCCGCGACAGCGCATTGCGTGCTATCAGCACGTGAAACGGCATGATCGCCGTCAGGTAGATCCGCCCGCCCACATTGTGTGGGTGCACCCAGGTCGCCAAAAACACCGTGTCGTCCTGGGACATCACCGACACGCGGAAATCCAGGTGTTTATCGTTGAAGCCCGCAATCAGCTCACACGGTGATTCCTGTTCAACCGGAAAGGGGCCAATCTTGTCCGCTGCAGGCGGGCCATCATTGGACAACCCGAACGGCGCCGTCACGATTCTGCGCAAGTGCAACAGCCACTGCGCCCAAATTGGAAAATCGACAATGGTGTTCGCGGCGGCGCGCGGTGGCAGTTGCGACGACACGGCAAAGCAATCCATGAAATCGGTTGCCGCAATACGATCGATCAATGCGCTGTTTGTCGGCAACGCCGTTTTGAAAACCTCGGCCCTCATGCGCGTCTCCTTGCACCTGTCGTCGCAACACCGACGCCCTGTGAATCACATCATACCGCTGTGCGCGCGCCGCGCGGCCCCGTCGCCAACCGAGCCGTCGGACACCTGCCGTGGCACCATGTCACAGAATGTCGCCGTCTTCTCCCAGCGCCGGGTACGGCTCGCCACGTTGATCCAGCATCTTGGCAATTTTCGGGTGCGCCCAACGGAACAGTGTCGTCGCGTAGCGTTCAGGGTCGAGACGCGGATTGTCGTAGTGCCCGGCGTCCCGCCGCTGATTGTGGGCTTCGCTGAGGATGATCGCCGCCGCCACCGACACGTTGAAGGATTCAACCATGCCCACCATGGGCACAATGATGTGGTGGTCCATCTGCTCGGCGACGGCCGCGCTGACACCGTCCTTCTCGGCGCCGAGCAGAATCGCCGTCGGGCGCGTGTAGTCGATCTCGCGGTAGGGCCGAGCGCGCTCGGAGAGGTGCGCCGCACAGACTTGATAGCCGTCGCCCTGCAGCGCCCCGATGCTGTCCGAGATGTGTTCGTGCAGCGTCACGTTGACCCACTTCTCGGCCCCCTGCGCCGCGGCCTTCGAGGCCCGAAAGGAGCTGCGGTCGCTCTCGGCCATCGCAAGGTGCACATCGGCGACACCAAAGGCATCGCAACTGCGAATGATTGCGGAGATGTTGTGCGGTTTGTGGACGAAATCGGCGAGGACGGTGAGGTCCGGCTGTCGGCGGTCGAGTACGGCACGAAGTCTCGCGAAGCGTTCCGGGGTCATCGGTAACATCAGTTGGGTGGCAAGCGACCAGTTTAGCGTGTCGCTTGCTTGCGGCCACGGTTTCGGGCGCTCAAAATACCGCTTTGACCAAATCCACCGAGTGGGGAATACGCATGTCAGCAATCAACAAGGTCGTCGTTGTCGGCGCCGGCACCATGGGCGCGGGCATCGCCGGCATCTGCGCAGCGGCCGGTTGCGACGTGGCGCTGCTCGATCTGAAATCCGAGACGGCACAGGCCGGCATCGACCGCCTCGGTGCGGGCAAACGCCCCGCCCTCGCCGAAGAGCACTTCGCCCGCCTCGCGGCCGGCACCATCGATGATCTCGAGTCGCACATCCGCGATGCCGACTGGATCTGCGAGGCGATCGTCGAAAACCTCGCGATCAAGCGCGACTTCTTCAGCCGCGTCGAAGCCGCGCGCAAGGACGGCTCACTCGTCACCACCAACACTTCCGGCATTCCGTTGCGCGACATCCTCGACGGCATGCCCGCACGCCTCCAGGCCGACATGGCGGTCACGCACTTCTTCAACCCGCCGCACATCATGCGCCTGCTGGAGTTTGTGCCGTCCGAGCAGGCGGGCCCCGATCTCACTGCGCGCGTCGCCGACTTCTGCGGCAACCGTCTCGGCAAGGGTGTGGTCTACGCCAAGGACACGGTGAACTTCATCGGCAATCGCATCGGTTGCTACTGGATGCTCTCGGGACTGCACATCGGCCGCGACATGCGCACGCAGGGCATCGATCA
>CALDHJ010000176.1 GCA_937941555.1 uncultured Granulosicoccaceae bacterium
GTTGCTGCGCGGTGTCAACGACACCGCAGACCGCCTGGTCGCCTTGAGTGAACGCCTGTTTGCATGTGGTGTGTTGCCCTACTACCTGCACCTCCCCGACAAAGTCCAGGGCACCGCACACTTCCACGTGAGTGACGACGAGGCACAACAGCTCAAAGCGGAAATGCAAGCCAGGCTCCCAGGCTACCTGGTTCCGCGTCTCGCGCGCGAGGTCGCGGGGGAAGCCAGCAAGCGGGTCCTGTAACCGCGTGCCGAACGTGTCATCGCGCACTGCGGGCACTGACAACACGGCGGCATTGCACACGTTTTTCGACGTCCACTCGGGCTGTTACACCGACCCACCCGACTGACTACACTCCTACCGTCCCCCACACAAAGCCGCCATGTTCCCTCTCCTGTTCGGTCTGACCAGCTGGTTGGTGGTCACCTTGCCACTGACGCTGATCCTGCAACCCTTCGTTTCACTCAGCGCGCTCGGTGTCGCCACGATCTCGATCGCCGCGGTGTTTCCCTACGGCGCACTGCTGTGGCGCGCGATGCAGGCGCCCCACCCACGCCTGCGCAACCTCTTGGTTCAGGGTCTCACGCTCGGCCACGCGAGTGCCGGCGGCTTGCTCATCAGCGCGCCCCTGGCCCTGACCGCAGTGGCCGCATGGCGGCCGGTTGCGGCGGTCGTGCTGGCGCTCGCAATCGGTGTGTTCGGCGTGGTCGCGGCGACCCGGCCCCGGCTGCGCTTCTTGCGCTTTGACGCGCCACAGCTCTCGTCAGCCGTGCGGCTGGTACAGCTCACCGACGTCCACCTCGGCTCGCGCGGACCGAGTGTGCTGACGCATGCCATGAAGATCGCACTCGCCCAGACACCGGACGCCATCGTTATCACCGGCGATCTGGTCGACGGCGGTGAAGTCGGTCGCGCCGAACTCGCGCCGCTCGCAGCGAGCCCGGTGCCGATCTACATGGTCATCGGCAACCACGAACGCTACGTCAACCTCGAGACATTGCTCGTCGATATCGACGCCCAGGGTGTAACGGTGCTGCGTGACGCTCAGCTCGACCTCGGCAAGCTGCAGTTGCTCGGTGTCGACGACAGCGACACCCCGCACTACCTCAAGTCGGTTCTGCCCGACCTCACAGTACGTGAGGATGCCTTCAGTGTGCTGCTTTACCACAAGCCCGACGACTGGGAGGCTGCGCGCAATTCGGGCGTCGATCTGATGTTGTCGGGTCACACCCACGCCGGACAGGTCTGGCCCTTTTCCCACCTGGTCACGCGCCGCCACCCCGAGTGGCGCGGCCTTTACGAACGCGCGGGGCGCCACTTGTACGTCTCGCCCGGCACCGGCTGTTGGGGCCCGATCTACCGCATCGGCAGCTGGGCGGAAGTGACTGTCATCGACCTCGCCCCTTGACCCGCATCCGCGGCAATCGGATCAGCTCAATACCGGTCGGAAAAAGCTCCGCTCGTAACTCACGATGCATTGGGTGCGCTTTGCGTAGGCAAAGGCATCCTGGCAGGCCGGGTCGTCGAATGACGCTGTGCGGTAGGCGTCATACGCACTCAAGCTCGGGAAACTGAACAAAGCCAAGGCCACATTGCTCGCGCCTTCAGAGGGCAGAAAGTAGCCGTGGTGTTGCCCACCAAAGCCGTTGACCAGCGGTATCCAGAGCTTCGCGTAGTGTTCGAATTCCGCGAGCTTGTCGGGATCGACGATGTACTTGATGTAGCAAGTTACCAAGGTAGCCTCCGAAACGGTGCAATCCGAGAAAAGAGAGATGCCCTCAGGCCAGTGCGTCGATCACTGCCGCAGTCACCGCCTGTGTACCCATGTCGCCGCCGAACTCGCAGGGCCGCAGCGCGTTGGCGGCAAAGCCGTCGTCGACAGCCTGTTCGATGCGCGTCGCCGCTTCGCTCATCGCCGCGCAGTGGTGCTGCTCGCCGAGGTAGTCGAGCATCAAAGCGCCGCTGAGTATCGCCGCGAGCGGGTTGGCGAGATCCCGGCCCATGATGTCGGGCGCGCTGCCGTGGGCCGGCTGGAAGAGTCCGGTGTCGTCGCCGATCTCCGCGCAACTCGCCATGCCCATACCGCCCACCAGTCCACCAGCGAGATCCGAGAGGATGTCGCCGAACATGTTCTCGGTGACCATGACATCGAAATCCCACGGCCGCCGGATCAGGTCGAGCGCCTGGGCATCAACGTAGTTGTAGCCGCGTTCGATATCTGGAAAGTCTGTCGCGATCTCATCAAAGATGCGCCTGAAGAAGGCCATCGAGGTGAACACGTTGGCCTTGTCGACACAGGTCAGCCGACCGGGCTTGCCCCGTGACTTGCGCTTTTGTGCGAGCTTGAAGCCAAAGCGGTGCAGCTTTTCGGTGATGGTGCGGCTGATCCGCAAGGTGTCGCGCACTTCCTCGTCACCGATCACTTCGCTGCGGCCATGTACTGCGGCGGAATAGAAAAGCCCTTCGGTCGACTCACGCAAGATCACGAGATCGATCTGAGCCGAGCGGGGATCAGCCAGCCGCTGTGGCGCGTTGGGGTAGGCTTTGACCGGTCGAACACCCGCGTAGAGCCCGAATCGATCGCGCAAACGCAAGTGCGGCGAGATCTCGGTGCCATCTGCATGACGCACACTGGGCAAACCAATAGCCCCGAGAAAAATCGCATCTGCCTCTCCGGCTGCGACTTCCCCACCGGCTTCGATGTCGATGCCCTCGCGTGCAAACAACCCGGCGCCCGCTTCGATCTCGCGGTAGTCGATTGAAAAGCCGCTTACCCGCGTCTGCACGGCCGCAATAACGGCCTGGGTTGCGCGCGTCACATCGACGCCAATACCGTCTCCGGGAATCAGCGCAACTTGCACCTGGGTCACGGCTCTCTCTCCAACACAGTAGGGGTCTCGGTCTGGTCGAACGCGACGCCGAAGGGCGTTGCGAGCGACACGGCCCGCGCTTGCGATTCGCTCAGTATAAACTCGCGCAGCTGCTGACGCGTGAGCAGGCGTTTGCGCACCGCTTTGGTGTAGTAACACACCATCCAGTGCAACGCATGGTCGCCGGTGTCCTGCAGCACCACCTCGACCGGATACTGGCCTTCGATCGGCACGCCAACTTCGATGGCGCGCGCGACGGCCGACTCCATGATCTCTCGGACCACGGCAGCGGGGACGTCGTAGCCGATCTTGAAATGCAGGTTGTCGCGCAGGCCCTTGGCCGAGGCAAATTTGCTGAGGTTGTGCAATGGCTGCGCGCGTAACCACGCGTTGCTGACCATGATGCGGTGGTTGTCGGCGAGATCGAGCAACTCAGTGTGGAAGAGCTTGGTCTTGTGCACCGCGCAGGTGGTGCGTTCGTCGGCAAAGCGCACGCGGATCACGTCGCCCTCTTCGAGCATGCGCCCATCGAGCAGTATCAGGCCGGCCGCGATGTCGGGCAGCCAACTCGACTGCGTCAGGGCGAGGAAGACACCGAGAAAGCCGAGCACGCCGGTGGTTTGCAACAGGCTGTTGAAGCCCGCGATCTGTATCGCGGTAACCAGACACAATACGGAGAGAAACCCGCACACCAACAGGTAGAGCAGCCGCGAGGTCCAGCTGTCGGAGAGCACTTCCTGGCCGTCGACCGTTCGGCGCACCCCGTAGCGCTGCCGCAGTCCGTAACCCGCAAGCTGCATGGCAAGGTAGAAACACCAGGCGGTCGCGAGCACCAGCAACAGCTTGAGCAGCCACCCGCGCTCGCCCGCCGACGGCCCGAGCGCCGCGCCCGTGCCGACGGTCAGCAGCATGAGGACATTCAAGCCACGGAATGCGTTCAACCGCCACTCGCTCGAGCGGGTATCGGTGGTAGAGAGAATGCGCGACAGAATCGGGCGCGCGAACACCAACAGCAGCGTATTCGACGCGAGCAAGGCCCACTCGAGCGCGCTCAGTGACCCGATCATCGCGTTCATTCCGTCAAACCCTCTTAAAAGCGGTGGGAGGGCGCGGTGAGCCGATCACCACGCCGTCGCGCACGGCGGATAGCGCACTGTATCAGCCCTTGGTCGCGCCGAGCGTCAAGCCCGCGATGAAATGCTTCTGCATCGCAAAGAAAATCAGGATTGGCGGTACGGCCGCCATCAGCGACGCAGCCGAGACGAGGTGCCACTGCGACACGAATTGTCCGTTCAAGGCGCGGATACCGGCGGTGATCGGCTTCGAGGATTCACCCTGGGTCAGCACGGTGGCCCAGAAAAAGTCGTTCCAGATAAAGGTGAAGATCAACACCGACAGTGCGGCAATCGCCGGGCGCACCAGCGGCAACACCAGATACCAGAAGATCTTGAGCTCGCCCACACCCTCGATGCGTGCGCTCTCGATCAGCTCGCGCGGCAGGTCGCGGATGAAGTTGCGCATGAACAGTGTACAAAAACCGGTCTGGAAGGCGGCGTGAAAGAGTACAAGCCCGGTCACGGTGTCGTAAAGACCGGTTCGAACAGAGAGGTCGCGCACCGGCACCATGAGGATCTGGAAGGGCACGAAGTTGCCGGCGATGAACAGAAAGAACAGCGGCAAGGCGAACTTGAAACGGTAGATCGCAAGCCCGTAACCGGCGAGGCACGCAAGTGACACCGAGATGATGACCGTCGGCACCGTGACCTTCACGGAGTTCCAGAAATACTGCAGGGCCTCCGACTGCGTGAACACGGCAATGTAGTTTTCAACCAGATTGAACGCAGACGGCCAACCGAACATGTTGCCCGAGTTGATATCGACGGCCGGCCGGATCGAGGTCATGAAGATCGCAAGCAGCGGCAACAGCCACAGAAACAGCACCACCGGCAGCGCGATCTTGTAGAGGAACTGACGGGACTTGGAGGATTCTTGTATCGGTTGTGGAAACATGGATCAGCGGCCCCGCTCGTCCTGGTACATACGCCAAAGGAAATAGGAGATGTACACCAACATGATCAGAAACAGCACGGTGGCGATAGCCGAGCCGTAGCCGTAGCGATCCCCGTACTCGGAAATGGCGGTCTCGTACATGTAATACGCCAACACGTTGGTCGACCCGTAGGGGCCACCGCGCGTCATGATCGCGATCATGTCGAAAGAGCGCAGCGCACCAATGACCGTGACGACGATGGCGAGAAAGGTCGCCGGCGCGAGTTGCGGCAGGATCACGTGACGCAGCATCCGCCAACCGCGCGCACCGTCGAGGCGCGCCGCCTCGATCTGATCTGGGGAGACATTGTTGAGCCCGGTCAGGTACAGGATCATGCAGTAGGCAATCTGCGGCCAGAGCCCGGCGAAGATGATGCCGTAGGTCGCCCAGGTCTCATCCGCCAGAATGTCAGGCGGGCTGTGTGTGCAGCGCGTGGAGACGTTGCCAACTATGTTGATCACCTCTTCGCAGAACGCCGCTTTCCACACGGAACCGATCACGCCGAAATCCGGGTTGTAGAACCACCCGAAGATCAGGCCGACGACCACCTGTGAGATCACGAAGGGAAAAAAGAACAGCGACTTGTAGATTCGGATACCGGTGACGGTCTGATTGAGAAACAAGGCAATCGCGAGGCCCGCCGGCACGGCGAGCATGTAGAACACCAACCAGATGACGTTGTTTTTCAATGAGACAAAAAAGCGCTCGTCGTCGAGCAGCTTTTCATAGTTCTGCAGGCCAACCCAGGTCGCGGTCGACTCGCCCTGCGCGTTATAGAGACCGTTCCACTCGTAGAACGAAATCGTGATGGACTGAAAAATCGGGATGATGACGTAGACGGAGAAGAACAGCAGCGCCGGCGCGACAAACAGCCACGGCGCAAGTGTGATCCGGTTTCGCTGAAACCAGCTGCGCTGTGACCCATTGGCAGCATTCATCGTGATTCTCCCTGAAACACCGCAACGTCAGTGTTGCGGTGTGCGATGCCGGGCACGCTCAGCGCCCGGCACCCCTGTCGCATCGTGACCGGTGAGCGAGGTCATCGCACACCGGGTGCACTCTGCCCTACTTGTAGACTTCGTCCTGCACCTTATCCAGGCGCTCGAGGATGGCGTCCATTTTCGACGTGTCGAGCATGAACTCCTGGAAGCCTTCCATACCGGCTTTCGCCATCTGCGCCGGTGCGTCACGGTCGTAGAACTGCGCGAGACCGGTTGCCGTTGACAGCGTCTCGAAGCCCTCTTGCAGGAACTTGCTGTCGCCTACGCTTGCGTTCTTGTTGATCGGCAACTGACCAATGGTTTTGTTCCACTCGGTCTGGATGTCGGGCTGGGCGACGAACGCGAGGAACTTGCGCGCATCTTCCTTGTTCTTCGCCCGTGTCGGGATGAAAAAGGCATCAGCGGGTGCTTCCTCGGCACGCGGCAGTCCGGGGGTGATTTCCGGGAACTGGAAGTAGTCGATCTGGTCTTCGGTCATTCCGGCGTTCTTGTAGCCGTCGACGGAGAAGTTGCCCATGACGTACATCGCTGCATCGCCGTTGGCAAAGGGTGCGATCGCATCCTGCCAGGACATGGTGGCGTGGTTGTCGACGAAATAGCCCGCATCGATCATGTCTTTCCAGACCATGAAGACGTTCTTGATGCGCTCGTCGGTGTACTTGACCTTGCCAGCCGTGAGGTCGTTGTGGACTTCGTAGCCGTTGATGCGCAGGTTCAGGTAGTCGAACACGCCTGCGGCGGTCCACAGGTACTTGGTGCCGATCGTGATCGGTGTCACGCCGGCGTCCTTGAGTGTCATCGCCGCCGCGTTGAACTCGTCCCAATTGGTCGGCTCAGCGAGGCCAAGCTTGTCAAAGATGTCCTTGCGGTAGTACACGCCCCACTGATAGTAGGTGTAGGGCACGCCCCACTGCTTGCCGTCGATGGTCATGGTCGGCTTGATCGCAGCGAGCGAGTCGCTGAAACCGTTCGCTTCCCAGACGTCGGACACGTCTTCGAACAGGCCCGCTTCGACGAAGGGTGCCATGCGGTTGCCGGGGTACCAGGAAGTGATATCCGGCGCATCGGCAGACAGGAAGTTGCGGATGGCCGTCTTGTGCGCTTCGCGGTCGTTGATGTTGACGATGACGTTGACGTCGGGGTTAGCGGCCTTGAAGGCCTCTACCGCGGCTTCAAAGCCCGCCTTGGGACCCGGGTTCGGATCGTCGAAGTTGATCACCAGGTCACCAGCCAATGCGGCTGTTGACATGGCTGCAGATAACGCAATCGACAGAAGTGACGATTTCAGTGCGAATTTCATTGCCTTCTCCCTCAGTGTCAGTCCGATTCCGGACCGGTTATGTGCAACCTGTGAGGTTGCGTCAAATCAACAGGGTTGCACAGCGCAACACCTGCGTTGAAAAAATTGTCATGCATTGCACCGCCAGACCGCAACGTCCGCAACGGCGAGATGTTTGGTGCCAAGCTCGAATGGCCCATCGTGGGGCAGCTCGACAACGTCTGGGCCGTAGTTGAACGCGAACACCCGATCGCCCCGCTGCCGCAGGCGCAGGCCCCCTTCGCACCGCGTGACCGGCAGGCCGAGTTCCACCAAACGGGCCGCCACGAAACGCGTGCAGCTCTCCGGGTCGAGACGCGCGTTGACGTAGTGCCAGTTGCCGCGGCAGTAGTGAAAGCCCCATCCGTCGGCAAATCGGGCGCGTGCAGGCAATTCGCTGTCGACGCGCTCGCGCCAGCGCCAGGCGTTCAGGCCGCCGTCGCAGGCCACCGGCTCAAACACCGCGTCGGGCAGCGACTCGACCTGGATCACGCGCAGCGGTAACACCCGCTGCAACGCGCCGGGTGCGAGATTGTCCGGGATCGCGCAATCGCCATCGAAGCTGCCCGTGCGCGCGGTGGCGATCACAGTGGCGCCACTCGCGTCGAGCCGTTCGATCATCGCGTCCGACAGCACAGCACTGTTGACCAGCAACACCAACAAGTAGCCCTCGAACGGCGCATCAGGTGGCAGGATGTCGACCGACTGCCCTGCGGCGCGCAACGCGCGGTACCAGTCCTTGGCCGCGTCCAGCGGGCTTGCATTGGCGCCCTGCGGGGCCGATTCGAGCGCGGCCTGACCGTCGTAGTCGAACACCAATGCAATCGGTGCCTGGCCGGTGGCGTCGAGCGCGCCAAGCCGCTTCAAGTTGGCATCGAGCGCACGCAGCTCGTCGGCGGCTGGCGCCTCGGAGCCGTCGGGCAACAGGACGCCGGCGTGGAACTGCTCCTGCGCGCGCGGCTGTTGGCGATAGCGGAACACGCTGCACAGCTCTGCTCCGTGGGCGGCGGCCTCGAGCCCCCAGAGCCGCAACATGCCGTCGAGCGGCGCGGCGTTGTGGGCGGCCCAATTGACCGGTCCCGGCTGCTGTTCAACCAGCCACCAGCGCCCGGCCTGTGCGTGGCCGAGACCGCGGTAGAGGTCGTGGTGGAAGGCGCTGTCATCAGGGTGGCCGGTGCGCAACCAGCGCAGGCGATCCGATTCGGTGGCCGCGTCGCGGTCGAGAAAGCCGAGCGGGTAGTTGTCCCAACCGGCGACATCGAGATCGCGCGCCACAGCATGGTGATCGAAGGCCGTGAAATTTCCCATGTAGTTGTGCATCAGATCGCGGCCCGGTGACCGCTCGCGCAGAATGCCCACCTGCTCGCGGTTGAACTGCACAACCTGGTCGGACGAAAACCGCCACCAGGCGAGGCGATGCGCCGGACTCGTCTCGGTGACGGTGCCAGCGGGCGCCTCGATGGAATCGAAGTCCGGGTAATTGAGGCTCCAGAAATCGTTGCCCCACGCCGTGTTCAAGGCGTCGACAGTCTTGTATTGCGCAGCGCACCACTGGCGAAACGCAGCTACGGCAGCTGGCGAGTAGCTCGCGATGGTGTCGTGGCAGCCGTATTCGTTGTCGGTCTGCCACGCGACGACACCGGGGTGTGAGCCCACGGCGTCGGCGAGGCGGGTGACAATGCCACGACAGAGCTCGCGGTAACGCAATGATGAGAAATCGTAGTGGCGGCGTGAACCGAAACCGCGCACGCGGCCGTCCTCCCCGACCGGCATAATCTCCGGGTGCTGATCGACCAACCATTTCGGCGGGCAGGCTGTCGGTGTGCCGACCACGACCTCGAGACCCGCCGCATGCAGCGTGTCGATGGCCTCGACCAACCACGCGAAGCGATAGTCACCCTGAGCAGGTTCGAGCTGACTCCAGGCGAATTCACCGATGCGCACGACCGTGATCCCGATCGACCGCATGTGTTCGGCGTCACCGCGCCAGCGCTCGCGCGGCCAGTGTTCAGGGTAGTAGCAGACGCCGAGCTTCATGGTGTCTCCTCCGCATCACGCAGGGCTTTCGCCGCCGACTCCGGCAGCACCGGGTTGACAATATTGCCCGCCAATTGTTCGTAGCCGCCGAGGTACTTGAGCATCCCGGGCGCCCGCAAGGGGCACTGCACGACAAGGTGAAAGCCGAAGGCGGCGTTGTCGGGGTGGTCATCACAGGGCGCGTTGTGCAGCAGTGTGTTGTGCGGGGTGCGTCGCTGGAACAAAGCATCGAAGCGGCGCAGGACCGCGCAGTAAAGCGCGCCGAGTGCCGAGCGCTCGCTGTCGTCCGTCTCACCAATGTGACACAGCGCACGCCGCGGCACGATCCACACTTCAAACGGATAGCGCGCGAAAAAGGGCACGATCGCGACCCAGTGCGTGTTGCATTCGACAAGCAGATCGGTCTGATACTCGGGCCGATTCAGGAGGGACTGAAGCAGAGGGTTGCCGGTGTCACGCTGGTATCGGGCTTGCGTTTCGCGCTCCCGTTGACCGATCTCCGAGACAAAGCCGGTTGCGTACACCTGCCCGTGCGGGTGCAGGTTTGACACCCCGACTTCAACGCCCTTGTTCTCGAATATCGACACCTGGGCAATCGACGGATCGGACGCCAGCGCCGTGAATTCGGCAGCCCAGAGGTCCACCACCGGCCGCATCGCCGCGTCGTCGAAATCCGCGAGGGTGAGATCGTGTCGCGGCGTCCAGCACAACACACGGCACCGCCCGAGCGGTGGCCGGGTGCAGTGCAAGGGGTCCTGCTCGACTCGACCGACGGCTTCGCCCGGCGGGTCAGCGACCAGATTGGCGAAGTCGTTGTCAAAGGCATAGGGCGCTGTGTAGTGCGGATTCACATCGCCGTGCGCGCGCTGCACACCCGGACACAGATAGCAGCTTGGGTCGTGTTCAAGCGGCTGATCCCGCTCGTCGGCGCCGACTGTCGCGCCCGCCCAGGGGCGGGCCGCCGATTGCGCGGCAATCTGCACCCACTCTCCCCGAACCGGGTGCCAGCGGTGTTCCCAAGCCGTGCTCATGCGAGCACTTCCCGAGCGCCATCCGAAGGCAGCACGCGGTAGAAATCGGCGGTCAGGCCGCTCGCCACGTGGTAGCGTTCGGCGACCTCGGACTCGAATCGATCGAGCGCGCTATTGGCCACCAGCGACACGGTACAACCGCCGAAACCGGCGCCTGTCATACGGCTGCCAAGCACACCCCCAGTCGCCATTGCCGCCGCCACCAGGGCATCGAGCGCTGGCGTCGAGACCGCGAAGTCTTCGGCAAGTGATCGGTGGGACGCACACATCAGTGCGCCGAAGGCGTCGAGATCCCCCGCCCCGATCGCATCGCAGGCCGCGATCACCCGCGCCTGCTCGCTGGCGACGTGACGCAACCGCTTGTACAGCTCCGGTGCGTCGAGAAACGCACACTCCAACTCGTCGAGCTGATCGACACCAACCGACGCGAGATCGGGAACCGAAAGGTGTTGCGCCACCCGGCTCATCGCGTCGACACACTCCTGAAACCGGGTGTTGTACCCGGATTCGCTGAGTTCGCGTCGCTGGTTGGTGTTGCTGATGACAAAGGTGTGATCGTGCATCTCGAGCGGCACTTGCTCACACACCAGCGAACCGCAATCGAGCGCCATCGCGTGGCCCGCCTTGGCCATCGCAATGGCGTATGGGTCCATGACACCGCAGGCGAGTCCGACGAATTCGTTTTCGGCGCCGCGTGCAATCTGCACCAGATCGAGCGGTGTCAGACCAAAGTCGAACACCGCGTTGATGGCAAAGGCGGTGACGACCGTGACGGACGCCGATGACGACAGGCCGGCCCCGTTCGGCACATCGCCACTGTAAAGGCACTCGATGCCCGTAACACGGTGTCCACGCTTGTTGAACTGCGCGATTACGCCCAGTGGGTAGTTG
>CALDHJ010000177.1 GCA_937941555.1 uncultured Granulosicoccaceae bacterium
GGCCACAGTGCTTTTTTTTCCGTTGTTTGCGGTACTGACAGTGCTGGCTCACCCCCGTGGAAAACCGGACCCCGTCTTGGTATTGCTGTTGGTCGTCACCTTGGTGTGTGTCGTCGGGTTGACCGTGTCTGCTATCGCTCACCGTCAGATTGATGATCCGATGCGCGTGTGTGCCGCGCTGCTTGATCGCGGGTTGTCCGTGCACATGTGTGACGGTGCGATTCAGTGGCTCGGGCACAGCACCGGAGATGCGATCAACCGCGTGGTTGACCAAACCGGTGTGAAAACCGTGAGCAATCTGTTGGTGGGCTATGCCGTCTGCTTGATGCCGTTCTTGTATATCGCATGTCGGTGCACCAAGCGGCTGCTGGCGGTGTCACTGGTTCTGGCACCGGCAGCCCTGTTTCTACCGTTGTATGCCGTGGCCGTAGACCACGGGCGTTGGATGAGCTTTCACGCCATGTCGACGTTCGTGTTGTATTGTGCCGCGCTGCGCAGTGGCAGGCTGGCTTTGCGCCAGCCGCTGCAGCCCGTCACCGTTCTGCTGCTGGTGTCTTTGTCCTTGATAATCGTGCACGGTCACATGCGCTGGATTGTATGGGGCGGGGTGTTCAGGCGCTTGCTTGACGCAGTGATATGAGGCGCTTGCGGCGGTTGCGCTACCGTGGTCAGATGCGGAGACAGCCCGATCGCCGAGAGTTGTCCGATGTCCGCTGACCCGTTGTTGCAGCCGTTCACGCTCAAACACCTGACATTCAAGAACCGCATCATCACCACCTCGCACGAACCGGCGTACAGCGAGGACGGGATGCCGAAAGACCGCTACAGGGCTTACCACGCTGCGCGGGCACGCGGTGGCATCGCCATGACCATGACGGCGGGGTCGGCCGTGGTGTCGCCCGACAGCCCACCGGTCTTCGGCAACCTGCTCGCCTACAAGGACGAGATCGTGCCGTGGATGCGCAAGCTCGTCGACGAGTGCCACGCACACGACTGCAAGGTGATGATTCAGCTCACGCACCTTGGCCGGCGGTCGCACTGGAACACCGGGGATTGGCTGCCTTTGCTCAGCGCGTCCGACAAGCGGGAACCCGCGCACCGGGGCTTCCCCAAAGCGGCCGAGCACTGGGACATCGACCGGATCATCGGCCACTATGCCGACGCGGTCGAGCGCATGCAGGCGGCCGGACTCGACGGGGTGGAGGTACAGGCCTATTGCCACCTGATAGATCAGTTCTGGTCCGACGTGACCAACACCCGAGAGGACGACTACGGCGGCACACCTGAAAACCGCCTGCGCTTCTCGGACCGACTGCTGCGCGCGATGCGCGAACGCGTGGGGCCGAACTTCATCATCGGCATTCGCCAGACTGCCGACGAGGGATACCGCAAGGGTGGCATCACCGAAGAAGAGGGCATGGCGATCGCAGCGCACCTCGAGGCCGAAGGGCTTGTCGATTTTTTCAACGTGATCCGTGGCCGTTGCGATACGGATCCTGCGATGTCGAAGGTAATCCCGGTGACGGGTATGCGATCCGCGCCGCACCTCGAAATGGCGGGCAAAATCAAACGCGAAAGCGCACTTGCGGTGTTTCACGCGGCGCGCATCCCAGATGTTGCGACCGCTCGGCACGCGGTCGCGAGCGGGCAGGTGGACCTCGTTGGCATGACCCGTGCGCACATCGCTGAGCCCGATATCGTCAAGAAGCTCAGCGAAGGGCGCGAAGAGTCGATCCGGCCCTGCGTCGGCGCGACCTTCTGCCTCGACCGAATCTACCTCGGCCAGGCCGCGCTCTGCGTGCACAACGCCGCCACCGGGCGTGAGCTTGAACAACCGCATCGCCTCGACACCGCCGACATAACACGGCATGTCGTGGTGGTCGGCGCCGGGCCGGCTGGACTCGAGGCTGCGCGTGTGTGCTCGGCGCGCGGCCACCGTGTGACCGTGCTCGAGGCTGCCAGTGACGCCGGTGGTCAGCTGCGCCTGGCCGCGCTGAACCCGCGGCGGCGCGAGCTGCTCGGCATTGTAGAGTGGCGGGTGCAGCAGTGCGACGCAGCAGGTGTGCAGTTTCAATACAACTGCTGGGCAGAGGCGGACACCGTGCGTGCACTCGAACCGGATGTGGTGTTGGTGGCAACGGGCGGCATGGCCCACACCGACGTACTCGAGTCGGGCGGGGAGCTGGTGGTCAGCGCCTGGGATGTGATCGCGGGCGACGCAAAGCCCGAAGGCCGGGTGTTGCTCTATGACGACGCCGGTGACCACACGGCGCTGCAAGCGGCCGAAGCGCTCGCGAAGTCGGGCGCCTCACTCGAGATGGTGACCCCGGATCGCGGCGTCTCGCTCGACGTCATGGGCGTCAACCTCTCACCCTACCTGCGTGAACTCCAGGCCTTTGATGTCAAGACCACCATCGCCCGTCGTCTGCTGTCCGTCGAGCGCGACGGCAACGCCCTGCGCGCCCAATTCAGCAGCGACTACCGCGAAGACCTGAGCTTCACCGAGACCTACGACCACGTCGTGATCAACCACGGCACCGAGCCGCTGTCGGAGTTGTATTTCGATCTCGTGCCAGACGCGACGAATGCCGGCGAAGTCGACTACGACGCCTTCATCAAGGGCGAACCGCAATCCCTCACGCGAAACCCCG
>CALDHJ010000178.1 GCA_937941555.1 uncultured Granulosicoccaceae bacterium
GACATGCTGCAGGAGCGTTGGTACGGGACGGCGGTCACTCTGAGCGACGGCGACGTGCTGGCGACCTTTGCAAAAGGCGCAGACAACTCGCCGGAGCGATACAGCCCGAACGGCGGTTGGTCGGCGCTTCCCGGCGCCAGCATGGCGACGTTGAACCAGGAACAGAATGCCGCGAATCAAGCGAGTCAGGGCGCTGTCATGGCGATGCAATGGTACGCATTCATGCACGCTGCCCCCAATGGGCGGGTATTCCACTCCGGTCCGACGCCGAGCCTGACATGGTTTGATACAGACGGAGTTGGTGCCACTGACACGACAGGTCTGACGCTGACCCGCAATCGGCAATTCGGATCATCCGTTATGTACCGGCCCGGTGAGCTGCTGATCAGCGGTGGGGCCGACCCATCTCGCGCTGACACGACATCGGAGTACGGCGACGCACTCGGTGGCACGTCGACCGTGATTGCGGTCGACCTGAACGGATCGACGCCATTGATGACATCGATCGATTCACTGTCGGACGCGCGCGTGAACCACAATTCCGTGGTGATGCCCAATGGCGAAGTGCTGGTGACTGGCGGTGAGTCCTGGGGGCGCGTGTTCAGCGATCGATTCGCCGTTACCGCGAGTGAGATCTGGAATCCCGACACCGGCGAGTGGCGTGCTGCGGACAGCATCAGCAGCCCTCGAACCTATCATTCCTGGGCGGTGCTACTCGAGGACGCTCGCGTCATGACCGGTGGCGGCGGCTTGTGCGGAGACTGTGGCGTCAACCACCGGTCGGCGCAGGTCTTCACGCCAGCCTACCTGCTCAACAGCGATGGCTCTGATGCGGTGCGCCCGGAGATTGGCTCGGTTGCGAGTACGCTCTTCGCCGGCGAGCGCCTGGTGGCCAGTGTGCAGAATGCGCCTTCAGACCTGCGCTTTTCGCTGGTCCGTTTTTCCAGCGTGACCCACTCGATTAACACCGATCAGCGTTGGATACCGGTCGATTCAACCGAGATCGAGTCGGGCTTGCATTCGGTAGAATTACCGGTGAACCCGAACGTATTGATACCCGGCCGCTACTGGTTGTTTGCCTACAGCCGCGACGGCGCGCCGTCGGTCGGACATCCTGTTCTGATCGAAGCCGGCTCACGCGCGTCCGACAGTGTGCCCATCCTGCCACAATCGGCGAGCATCGAGGTGCGGTCGGATGCCGACTCGGATCTGTCGATCAGCGCCTTCGAACCCGACGGTCAGAGCCTGCTGTTTTCGGTGGACAACCTACCGCCTGGTCTGCAGCTTGACCGCGCCACCGGGCGCCTGTCCGGGCGAGTGGAAGTGGACAGCTGGACGCCCAGTGGGGTGACGGTTACAGACGGTACCAACACCGTGTCCGGCACAGTTTCCTGGCGAATCGTGCGGGGTACCAAAGTCGTCTACACAGCTGGTAGCGTCGGTGGCGCCGTGTGGTTGCTGTGCGCCTTCGCGGTTTGGCGTCGCTGCTCACGTGCAGCAGCGTCAGCGGTTATGCGGAAGAATCGCGGCTTCATTGCACGTATGGCAGATACGGGAGGGCGCAGCCGTGGCGACTCCCGCTGACACTGTCGTAAGCCGTAGCCGGCCGACGACCACATCAATTGCAGCGGATACATGCAGTCCTGTAAACGCTGCGCGTTGGTGTCGTTGGTTGTCTGTTGCACTCGGTGGTGGTGTTGCCGTGGGGCTCTACAGCTCCGACAAGACAACACTGACTGTCCACCACTTCGACGCCGCCGGAACCGATTTGCAGCAACTGCCGAGTCGGCAGCTCCTCCTCGTATCGGTACGCCAGAAACCCGCGTTCGGGTCGTTTCAGCACAGTGATCGACAATTCGATGTCCTCGGCGTTCCGGTGTCTGATCGTGCCGGCCGCAACTGGACGGTGGGCTGTGCGCTGCCCGCCGGAAACCCGGTCGTTCGCCGCGCTGCGCTGCGAATGAGTCGCCTGGCCGCGGCATGGCTTGGAGAGCCCGTGGTTGACTCACTGCCTCGCGAAAAAGCGTTGATCGAGAGTCTTGATCAGGCCGAATCCGCAGCGCATGCGGCGCAGACCCTCGTGGATACCCTTGCGGCGTCTGTCGTGGCTCCGGTTCAGGTGAGCTACCTGAGTACAGCCTCAGGCGGACAGATGTCGCTGCGTGCGGTGAGTGGGCGGCCGTGCCCGGCACAGTCGAGTCCCTGGCTTGCAAGCCTGAAACGGGTCGCTCGGGAGTACCGTGTGCAACAGCACAAGACGCTCGGCATGCTCGACTCCGATGCTGGCGATCTCAAGGCGAACTTTGTTCTCGACCAACACAATCGGCATCGGGAACACCACGATTGCAGCCGTGTGCTGTCGTTTGGTGTCCTGCCGAGATCGGGCGATCAGTGTGCAGTAATCGTGGCCGAGCTGCCGTGCCATTCGACAGTGCAGGCTGGCGATTTCGGCGCCTGGCGAGGCTGGCTTCGGTCTGCTGCTGCCACCCTTGCCTGGCACGAGCGGGAAGCGCGTTCACTGTGGTCAATTGCGCTTGAAAGGCTTCGTCCCGCCCGTGTGGTGACGGGCATCGGTCACCGTTGGCGCAGGGTTGTTGCGGTGTCGCTGTTGGTGCTTGCCGTGTCGGTGTCTGCCGTCGTGACTGTGCCATACCACGTGACCGCCGAGGCCGAGGTCATCGGCCAGGCGCGGCGTATGGTCAGCGCGCCGCGCGAGGGCTTTGTCGCCACAGTGGCAGTTGCGCCTGGTGACGTGGTCGCGCCTGGCGATGTTCTGGCCACACTGAACACCGATGATCTGGTTGTTAAGCGCGGAAAATGGTTGGCCGAGATTGCCAAGGTCAACGCCGTCTACCACGGCGCGATGGCGTCCGGCGACCGAAGGGAGATCAATGTCCAACGTGCCCGGCGCGCCGAACTCGAAGCCGAACTGGCATTCACCGAATCCGAAATCGCGCGCAGTGAGCTGGTGTCAGACCGTCACGCAGTCATTACCCACAGTGCTCTGGAGCAACGCATCGGCACGGTTGTCGAGCTTGGCGAGCCGTTGTTCGAAACCGCGGAACTGACAGACTACCGCGTGCAACTTCAGGTACGCGACGACGACATCGCGCTGGTAGACGGGGACTCGCTCGGTGAGCTGGTGTTGGCGGCAAAACCGGATCGCGAGTTCCCGGTGACGGTCTCGCACATCGCCCCGCGAGCGACGCTGCATGAGCAGGACAACGTCTTTGTGGTTGAGGCGTCTGTTGACAGTCTTCCAGCCGACATTCTGCCCGGTATGACCGGGTATGCGCGGCTTGACGCGGGGACCCGGTCCTTGCTCGCCGCCTGGACGCGCAAGACCAGAGAAGCGGTCTGGTTG
>CALDHJ010000179.1 GCA_937941555.1 uncultured Granulosicoccaceae bacterium
GTAAAGCTGGCGTTTTTTGGCGCCAACCGTTTCGATCCGCGCTCGGACCGGTGGTTGCGCATCACCATGTTCCAACACGCGCCGTTCCCGGACGAGCTGCAGTCTGATGACGCCGACGACTGGTGCTACCCGCTGTACCCACCGGCCGCCAACGCGTGATCGTGTCACTCGGTGAAGTGGACGCCATGCTGCGCAAGGCGGCCCGGGGTGCGGGCTGGCCCTGGGGCCACGCCGAAGAACTCGGTGCCAGTGCGCGGGCATTGTGCGGCTCGGGCTTGCCCGGCGTCGCGCTCGGCGCTGCACTGCTGAACGCAGCAGCAAACGATAGCCACTGCCCGATACGCTTCGCTGCCCACTGGGGTGACGCCAGGCAGCTGCCGACCACCGACACCGCCCTGTGCTGTCCGCTGCTCGCGATGCCGCTGCTGGCGACCGTGTTCTGCTCTGAGACGCGGGCCCTGCAAGCCCGCTGGGGCAGTCACGCGGTGACCGTCGACGTGCATGGCCACACCCAACTCAAAGCCGGCGACAGCCACAACGGGATAGATCTCGTTGCAATCGGATTGACGTTGGTTCCCGCCACTCAGCCACGCAACCATACACCCGTCGAATGCGGGGTTAACGTGCGTGACAGCGATTGGCAGGCGCTCGATGCACACGCCCAACACAGCTACGTACCGGCGAGTGAACAGTCTCGACAAGGTGCCGGTCCGGCAGATTGAACCGGCCGCCTGCGGGCTCAACTTTGTCACCCGACAGCCGCTCCCCTCTGTAACCGTGCAGAGGATCAGGATATGAAGCGCAGCCAGTCCGGTTTTACCCTCATCGAGTTGATGATCGTCATCGCCATCGTTGGCATCCTTGCGTCTATCGCAATGCCGTCTTACCGTGACTACGTGCTCAAGGCGAACGCGACTGAGGCCATCACACTGCTCAACTCACTGAACAAGAAGGCGATTGAGTTCTACAACGTCAATGGCACCTGGCCGATGTCGACAGCTGAGATGGCAGCCTTCGATGCGTCAGTCTCCGCCACCGAAACCGACTATGCGACTGACGTAGTGCACTCCATCCATTTCAACGCGAACCACGTTGCCGCGGGCCAAGGTGCCACGTGGGTGCGGTTGCAGGACGGTGCATTCGGGCCCAATGCCCGGAGGCACCTGCGCGCCGTATTGACTGTACAGGGCGGCATGATCGACATCGACTGGTGCGATCAGAGCGGCAGCTGGGCAACCGAGACCGATATCGGACAGTACTTCGGCTGTTGAGCCTGCTCGGCTCACCCACCACGCCACACAAGTCGCCCACGACGGCCTCTCGCTGTCGCTGGCCTGAGCGCGACACCCGCAGCCTTGGTCTGTCGCCCCTGAACAGGACGCAACTCAACCCCGGCCATTAGTGTGGTGGTTCTTCTCTGAGCATGCGCCATCCCACATGTCCGAACCCAAACGCCGACGCAGCCGCACTGAACGCCGTAAGACCCGCCTAGACGTGCGAGCGCCCATGTTGCCGGCGCTCACGCGGCGATTGCCGCTGACCGAACCGATGGATGAGGCGCAGATTCGAAAGGTCGACGACGCGTCCATGTCGATACTCGAGGAAGTGGGCGTGGTGTTTCGCGACAACATCGCGCTCGACGACTGGCGCAAGGCCGGCGCACGGGTCGATGGCGAGACGGTCTACCTCGACCGGGAACACGTGCGCGAGCTGATCACGACTATCCCGAGCCGCTTCACCTACCACGCGCGCAACCCCGAACACCACCTGCCCTTCGGCGGCGATCGCGCGATCTTCGTGCCGATGACCGGCGCGCCCTACCTGCGCGACCTCGATGACGTGCGGCGGTCCCCTACCCTCGACGACCTCGCGAACTTCCACAAACTCGCGCACATGCTGCCGTCCATGCACAGCTCGGCGCACCACATCGTCGAGCCCATGGACCACCCGATCAGCCACCGCCACCTGCGCATCACGTATTCCTCGATGAAGCATTCCGACAAGACTTTCATGGGGATGACCACCAGCCCGAAGAACGCCGAAGACGTGCTCGACATGGCGGCGATTCTGTTTGGCGAGGACTACCTCGAAACGCACCCGGTCGTCACCGGCAACTGCAACGGCAATTCGCCTCTGGTTTGGGATGAAGTCATGCTCGGCGCCTTGCGCGCCTTCAGTCGTCGCAACCAGCCGATCCTGTGTTCGCCCTTCGTGCTCGGCGGCGCCAACACGCCCGCTTCCACCGTACCAGCGGTCGCCCAGCTGAACGCCGAGGCCCTGAGTTGCCTCGCCTACACCCAGGTGATTCGCAAGGGTGCCCCCGCGATCTACGGCCATTACCTGAGCACGGTCTCGATGGCTTCGGGCGCTCCCATGGCGGGCACACCCGAGATCAGTCTGATGAATTTCATGATCGGGCAGATGGCGCGATTCTACGACGTACCCTGGCGCACCTCGAACACACTTGGCGGCGCCAAGACCCTCGATGCACAAGCCGGGTACGAGAGCGCCACCACCCTCATGGCCGTGCTCATGGCTGGCGCCAACTACATCTGGCACTCGGCCGGCTGGAACGAAGCCGGCATGCACTGCTCAATGGCCAAATTCATCGTCGACGCCGAGCAATGTGCTGCCGGCTACCGCATGGCCGAAGGTCTGCGTTGGGACGATTTCGATGAAGCGCTCGCCGCCGTGCGCGACATTGGGCCGGGTGGCCACTATCTCGGCCACGCGCACACCATCGAGAACTTTCAACGCGCCTTTTTCATGCCCACCCTTTTCGACAACAACAGCTACGAGCAATGGGTGGCCGACGGCGAACTCGACACCCCGACGCGCGGGCTGACCAAGGCGCGGGCGTTGCTGGAGGCCTACGAAGAACCGGCCCTGGACCCGGCGACCGACGAGGCCCTGCGTGACTACATCGCCCGCCGCGAGCGCGAGATTCCGGCAATGGACGCGCTGAACAACACGCACTGAGAACGATCGCACATCG
>CALDHJ010000180.1 GCA_937941555.1 uncultured Granulosicoccaceae bacterium
CGGTCTCACGCACCGTCGTCGCCTCGCGCACGTAGGCTTCGGAAATCCCCTCACCGGCGCGCGCAAAATACCAGGGCCGGTGCCACAGCCCCGCCAGGGTCATGGTCGCACCGTTGTCGAGGTTCCACTGGTGCATCGGTGTCACCCGCAGCGGGCGGAAATGCGCACCGACGTTGCGGCCGCGCAGCGCGCCGATCGCAACCGGCGTGTAGGGCGGGCGGAAGGTGGTCGTGCCGACGTCCGGGATCTCGCGGCCGAGCGCTTCAGCCATCAGCGCAAGGCCGATGATATTGCCCATCTTGCCCTGATCGGTTGCCATTCCAAGCGTTGTATAGCGCTTCATGTGCTCAACCGACACGTAACCCTCGCGGTGTGCGAGCCGCACGTCCTCGGTACCGACATCGTGCTGCGGGTCGATGAAGCTTTTGTCCGAGCGACCGGGCACCCGCACCTCGTAGACTGGCTTGATCGGTGTGGACCAACCACCGGCGTCCGGTGCGCCAGCGTCGGGTGCGGACTTGCCAAGTGCACGCGCAGCGCGCGCGCCTGCGGCCTCGCCAGACTGCACACAGGCGGCAGTCTGCCAGACCCCGGTTGCGCTGCCCGCGAGCGTCACGGGCTCGTCTGTCTCCGGCGGCACGAAACACGCGAGCTCAGCGTTCCACACTGGCTTCACCTGCCGGTGCGAGAGCAGATTGACCACCGGCGACCAGCCGCCGGACACCAGCAGTGCATCGCAGGCCACCCGCTCGCCCGCCGCCCAGCCCGCGCCGTCGGCGCGCGCGGTTGTCAGGCCGTTGACCAGTGACCGGCCGTGCGCGCTGAGCGGGGCAGTATTGAAGTCGAGGGTCACGCCTGCAGCGCGAGCCGACGCGGCCACGGCATCATCCACCCGCGCCCGCGCGTCGAGCACGCGAACCGTGGCGCCGCTCTGGGCAAGCTCGGTGGCGGTGACGTAGGCGCTGTCGTTGTTGGTGCTGAGCACCAGGTTTGCGCCGACGCGAATGCCGTAGCGGTTCAGGTAGGCGCGCCCGGCGTTGGCCGTCATCACGCCCGGGCGGTCGTTGTTGCCGAAGGCGATGCTGCGTTCGAGCGCCCCGCTCGCCACCACCGTGTGGCGCGCGCGCAGTGTCCAGAAACGCTGCCGCGGCTGGTGCAACGACGGCGCAGACTGGTGGTCCGTGACCCGCTCGAGCAAACCGGCCACACCGTAGTCATAGAGACCAAAGGCCGTGGTGCGCGTCATCACGCGCACACCCGCGGCGTCGAGCGCGGCGATCGCCGCGAGCCGCGCGGCATCCGACTCCGTCGGTTGATTGAGGTAGTCGCCGCCGAGTTGGTTGTCCTGCTCGACCAGCACGACATCGAGCCCGGCTTCAGCCGCCACCCGCGCCGCCGCCATGCCGGCCGGCCCGCCGCCAACCACCAGCACGTCGCAGAAGTCGTGGGCGTGCTCGTAGTGGTCAGGGTCGGGCTCGCGCGACGCGCGGCCCATGCCGGCTGCACGGCGGATGATTTTCTCGTACTGCATCCAGAGCCAGGTGCCCTTGCCCCATTCGAAGGGCGGCAAGCCCATGAAGGTCTTGTAGTAGAAGCCCGCCGCGAAAAAGCGACCGAAGAGACTGTTCACTTCACCAAGGTCGGTGCGCACGTTTGGCCAGGCATTCTGGCCGAAGGCCTCGAGGCCGCTGTAAAGCTCCTGGGTGGTGGCTCGAACGTTGGCGTCAGTGCGCGCTCCACTGCCTACCGTCACCAGCGCGCCGCCCTCTTCCACCCCCGCCGACATCACGCCGCGCGGGCGGTGGTACTTGAAGCTGCGCGCCAGGACCCATTCGTTGTTGGCCAACAACGCCGAGGCGAGGGTGTCGCCCTCACAGCCAAGCAGGCCCTTGCCGTCCCACTGAAACGGGAGTTCTTTGTTGCGATCGATGCGGCCGCCCACATCCAGACGGGTGGCGCTCATTGCCCCGACTCCAGCACAGCGCGCGCGCCGGGGTGACAGGCCTGTATCGAGTGAATCTCGTGGGTCACGGTGTCGCGTTCGATCAGCAGCCACTGACGGCAGCCGTTGACATGCTGCCAGGTTTCCAGCTGGCGACCGCGGATGTTCTCGCGCAGAAAGACGGCGTCGTGCCAGGCCTCGGCTGGGGCGTCCAGCGCCGGGTACTCGATGCTGCCATCGCCACCGTAGCCGAATTCGCTGTGGTCACGCTCGCCGCAAAAGGGGCAGTTGATGCGAATCATGCGGATTACCCGTGCAGTTTGGGATCAGGACCGGCGCCGCGCTCGTCGATGATGACACCGCGCTCAAAGCGTTTGAGGTCGAAATGTTGAATGTTCGGATCGGGCCGATCGTTCGCGATCAGGTCGGCAAAATACCACCCTGACCCCGGGCTCGCCTTGAAACCGCCGTAGTTCCAGCCGGCGTTCAGATAGAGGTTGTCGAGTGGCGTCTTGCAGATGAAGGCCGAACCGTCCATCGACATGTCCATCACGCCGGACCAGTGGCGCAACAGCCGCACCCGGCCCAGACAGGGCAGGATCGAGGTCGCGCACTCGGCGACGTCCTGCACGATCGGCAGATTGCCGCGCTGCGCGTAGGACTTGTACCAGTCGAGGTCGCCACCGAACACCATGCCGCCCTTGTCGGACTGGCTGATGTAGAAGTGCGCGCCGCCGACACCAAACACCACGACCTGATCGAGCAGCGGCTTGAGCGGCTCGGACACGAAGGCTTGCAGTTTGTGCGATTCGATCGGCAGGTTGCCGAGCTCCGCCATCTGCCAGAGCCGCGAGGTGTGCCCGGCAACGGCAAAACCGACTTTGCCAGCCCCGATCTCGCCACGGCTCGTGACCAGGGTGGTCACCCGTCCGCCCTCGCGGCGCACGCCGGTGACTTCACAGTTCTGGAGAATATCCACCCCGAGCTGATCAGCCGCGCGGGCGTAGCCCCACGCGACCGCGTCGTGGCGCGCCGTACCAGCGCGTTTCTGCACCGCCGCGCCAATGATCGGAAAGCGCGCATCCGGCGCGTAGTTGAGGTGCGGCACGGCCTTCTTGAGCGTCGGCAGATCCCAGAGCTCGCCGTCCGATCCAGACAGCCGCATGGTGTTGTAGCGGCG
>CALDHJ010000181.1 GCA_937941555.1 uncultured Granulosicoccaceae bacterium
ATCCTGTTGCTCGGCACAGACGTCGAGCTCCACTCGCTAGGTGAACTCCTTCCCGGTGTCGAAACCGTATTGGGGCCGTTGGCGTTGCCTTTCACTGTGTTCTGTATCATCGGTGTGATCAACGCGGTCAATATGATTGACGGCGTCGACGGTTTGAGTGGCACCTTGATGTTGGTCAGCTTTTCCGGTCTGGCGGCGATGTTGTTCGGCCGGGGTGATGCACAGTTCATCGTTGCGCTTGCTGTGTCGTTTTCGCTGATCGGCTTCCTGGTCTTCAACGCCAGGATTTTCCGCCCGCAGGCATTGGTGTTCATGGGCGACGCTGGGTCAACGGTGCTCGGATTGATCGTGTCGTTTTTGCTCATCTCCAACTCTCAGGGAGAGGGAGCGGTCATCAGCCCAATCGGTGCAGCCTGGATTCTGGGTGTGCCCTTGCTCGACGCCGCCACGGTCATCGTCAAAAGAATGATCCTCAAACAGCCCGTGTTCAGCGCTGATCGAAGCCATGTCCACCACCTTTTCCTGGATGCAGGGTATTCGGTCAATGCGACTGTTATCAGGCTGGCCGGTTTGCAGGCGATCATGGTTGGCGTCGGTTTTCTGCTGTCACGGCACCCGCAGTGGGGGACACTCGGGTTCTGGTGTTTTCTCGCGCTGGTTGCGTGTTCTGTGGTGGGCTCTACGGTGTTCGCCCGGTCACGTCGTGCTCAGCACCAGAAAGCTGTGCAGACAGACCGGGTCTGAGGCGGGCTGAAGCCAACGGTTGTCTTCGCGGCCGCGCGATCAGTCGTCGAACCCCTGATCCGGGATTTCGCCTGTGCGAATCAGCAGCTTGGCCAACAGACTGTTCAACTGGATCCGCTCTTCGTCGCTCAATCCGGCCAGAAGCCATTCACCCGTCCTGTCTGCATCCGGCACTATCGTGTCGACAATGCCCCAGCCTTTTTCCGTCAGATCGAGAATGGTGCGTCGGCGGTCGGCGTCATCGATGGTGATCGTGATCAACTCCAGGTCCGCCATGCGGCGCTGTGCGCGGCTGACCCGCGCGCGATCCATCGATGACAGCTCGGCAACTTCGTGCGCGGACAATGCGCCGTTTTCAGCCAGCGTCATGAGAATGCGCCACTCCGGAATCTGGAACTGGTACTTGCGTTCAAACAGGTTGTTGATCGCCTGCGTCATTCGGCCGGCTGTGACCGACAATTGATAGGGGACAAATTCCTGAAGGCGGATTTTCGGCCTTCTGTGGTCGGATTCGGACATGAATTTCGAGCTGTGACAGATTCGAGGCGACTGGAACGGTAAAAGATTTTCATCGGCGGTGCCAGCGGCGCCAACCATCCGGGCCGATTCGCAACGATCGAGTGGCGATTCCATTTGCTGGAGATTCGGTCGATAACAGCGCTGCAGCTGGTGTGGCAAACGACACCGGCTGGCGCCCCGAGTGCATCGGGCAGGTATAATGGAGGGCTGACTACCGGGCCCTGGAGTGGACTGACACGTGACGGATTCTTGTCTGAAATTGAGTGCTGTTCGACGCGCAAGTGCTGCAATGTTGTGCATGCCATTCCTGCTGATTTCGGAGGTCGCGCTCGCGGCCGGTGCAGATACCGCTGGCCAGCGGCTCGAGCTGTCTGACCACTGGGTTGGCACCCTCTGCCTAATCATCTTCGCAGTCGCCTATGCGTTGGTGATTGGCGAGGAACGCATTCACCTGCGTAAATCCAAACCGGTCATTCTCGCGGCGGGCGCAATCTGGGCTGCGATTGGCTGGATTTACCAACAGCACGGTATCGACCATGTGGTCGAGGCTGCGTTCCGACACAACCTGCTCGAGTATGCTGAGCTGATGTTGTTCCTGTTGGTTGCGATGACCTACATCAACGCGATGGAAGAACGCCGCTTGTTCGACGGCTTGCGCGTGTGGCTTGTCAACCGGGGGTTGTCCTACAAGGCACTTTTCTGGCTCACCGGCATTCTGTCGTTTTTCATCTCGCCCATCGCCGACAACCTCACCACAGCGCTGCTGATGTGCGCAGTGGTCCTGGCGCTCGGCGCGAGCAATACGCGCTTCGTCAACCTGGCGTGCATCAACATTGTGGTCGCAGCGAACGCTGGTGGAGCGTTTTCCCCGTTTGGTGACATCACGACGCTGATGGTGTGGCAGAAGGGGTTGGTGAGTGTTCAACAGTTTCTGGTGTTGTTCTTGCCGTCTGTCGTGAATTTCGTGATCCCGGCAGTGATCATGACCTTCTTCATTCCGAACGAAAGGCCAGAGCCGATACACGAATTTGTCGAGCTCAAGCGCGGCGCTCGCCGCATTGTGCTGCTTTTTCTCATCACCATCGCGCTGGCCGTCAGCATGCACAGCTTTCTCGGTTTGCCACCTGTCCTCGGCATGATGACCGGACTTGCGCTGTTGAAGATTTTCGGATACTTCCTGCGCATGACCTTGCCGCGGTCGCTGGCCAAAAAGCGCTTGCGGTTTGCGGACGACCCGCAACGCCTGCAATCGCTCGAGCACATCGGACCCTTTGATATCTTCAACCGGGTGTCGCGCGCCGAGTGGGACACACTGCTGTTTTTCTACGGCGTCATCATGTGCGTCGGGGGGCTCGGTTTCATCGGCTATCTGGCGATGATGTCGGAGGCGATGTACGTCAATTGGGACCCGACCTACGCCAACATCGCGGTCGGTGTGATCTCTGCACTTGTCGACAACATCCCGGTGATGTTTGCCGTCTTGACGATGCAACCGGACATGTCTCTCGGCCAATGGTTGCTGGTCACATTGACGGCTGGGGTCGGCGGGAGCCTGCTTTCGATCGGCTCGGCGGCCGGCGTGGCGCTCATGGGCCAGGCTCGCGGCCGGTACACCTTCTTCAGTCACTTGAAGTGGAGTTGGGCCATTGCGCTGGGCTACGCCGCGAGCATCTGGGTCCACCTCGAACTGAACGCCCACCTGTTTGACGTGCCGATCAACTGAATCGACTGCCGCCGGCTCTGTGGCTTGAGTCCGGGATTCTGACCCCGGGGGCCTGTCCCCCGGGATGGCCTGCGAGAGAGCTTCAGCCCGTGAACTGGCCCAGCACCTGTTTCGCGAGTGCGTTGCGGTGGACCTCATCAGGACCATCTGCCAAACGGATGGTACGCGCGTAAGCAAACGCGTCGGCGAGGAACGTGTCTTGTGAGACCCCGAGTGCGCCGTGTGCCTGTATGGATCGGTCGATGACGCGTTGCGCCATGTTGGGTGCGACGATCTTGATGGCCGCAATGAGATCGCGCGCGCCCTTGGTGCCGAACTCATCGATGTGCTCGGCTGCCTGCAGCGTCAGCAGACGGGCCTGACTGATCTCACACCAACTGTCCGCGATATCTGCCCGAATCGTTCCCTGCTCGGACAACGGCCGCCCGAATGCCACCCGGCTGCTGGTGCGCTGACACATCATCTCGAGTGCGCGTTGCGCGCAGCCGATAAGCCGCATGCAGTGGTGGATGCGACCGGGTCCGAGCCGCCCCTGAGCGATCTCGAAGCCACGGCCTTCGCCTAGCAGCAGGTTGTCGGCCGGCACACGGACATTGTCGAACACGATTTCGGCGTGCCCGTGCGGCGCGTCATCACCGCCAAAGACGTGAAGCGGTCTGACCATGCGCACCCCGGGGGTATCAGCGGGCACGAGGATCATCGACTGCTGGGTGTGTCGAGCCGCCTCG
>CALDHJ010000182.1 GCA_937941555.1 uncultured Granulosicoccaceae bacterium
GCCTTTGGCCGGGTCTCCGGCGACAGCGCTGAGCGGTGTGGCGATTTGCAGGTCTGCGCCGAAGCTGACGTCGGCGGGTGCCACGGTGTCGGCGTTGACGGAACCGAGAGCGGCGGAAGCGAACAGCGCGATTGCCAGGAGTGGTCGCATCGAGGGGTCCTCAGCAGGAGCACCACAAGTGCGCGGTGCGTCGCCAAGCAGTATATGTCATAGCGTCCTAATAATTCAAATATATGAATGTCTATTGAGATGATTCAGAGAGCAAGCCCGCTTCGCGAGCGGCTTGCAGTTTGCGGGCGTGGTAGCGCTGGAAATGCTCGCCGCTCCGCGCGGTGTCTTCAAAGACGTACTGAAACATGTGCAACGTGGTCCACTTGCCGAAAGCGCCGGGCAGGGCGGCTTCGGCGACGTCACCTACGGCGTTGTCGGCGTCGGCCGATTCAGGCAGGAAGAGAATGGTCGGTGTGAACATGACGCCCCATTTGCTGGCGGCGTCACGCTCAGTCAACACCTCACCGTCGAGGTCGGTTACCTCCTCATTGCCAAAGAGGTTGTACTGCACGACAACGAAATGCTCTGCGATGTAATCGCTCACAGCGGGATCGTTCAACACCGTCGCGTGCAGCCGCTCGCAATAGATGCAGCCTTGTTGCTCGACGATCAACGCGAGCCGTTTGCCCTGATCCCGGGCTTCGGCCATGTCTTCAGCAACGTCCTTGAAGGTGATGCTGAACCAGGGTTGTTTGTGCAAGCCGTCTTCACCGAGCTCTGCGCACAGCGGGAACGAGGTGGCCAGCAGCAGGGCGCAAACGGAACGGAGAAGGCGATTCAACACGGCGATGGACCCCTCTGCCGGTGTGCGCAGTTGCGCGTATATATTCAAAAAACTTAATCAGTTGTATACTCCGCGTATGGAATACCGTCAAGTGCCGCGCGATGGGATACGCCGGGTTGTTTGCGCCATCTTCAGCGTGTGGTTGCTTTGCAATGTGCAGATCGTGCGGGCCGAGACGGGTGCCGTTCTGGTGATGTTTGATCAGGACGACTGCCCCTATTGCGACCGCTGGCGTGCCGAGATCGGTGTGGTGTACCACAAGACCCCGGAAGGTAGGCGAGCGCCCCTGCGATCGATCGACTTGCACGCCGCACTGCCGTCGGATTTGCCGGGCTTGCGGTCGGCGTCATACAGTCCGGTGTTCGTGCTGTGGCAAAATGGACGCGAAATAGGCCGTATTCAGGGTTACCCGGGCGAGGACTTCTTCTGGCCGATGCTCGGCGACTTGCTCGCGCAACTCGACGAACCCGCGTAAGTCCTACACAGCCTCCGAATTTGATTTTCAGGATGTCTATACCTAATGGCCGCTAAGCCACTGTTTGATTTTGACGATGCCAAAGCACTCGAAGAGATGGGCGGGGATGTCCGCGACGCCACCGAGTTTCTCAAGGCGCTCGCACACGAAGGCCGCCTGACCATCCTGTGCCGTTTGCACCAGGGCGAGTGCTCCGTGAACGAACTCGAGGCACTGCTTTCGGCGCGGCAGTCGGCAGTGTCGCAGCAGTTGTCCCGGCTGCGGCTTGAGCGGTTGGTGAAGACGCGCCGCGAAGGCAAGACGATGTACTACTCGATTGCTGACGAGCGCGTCGACCGCATGATAAAAGTGCTGTACGACATGTTTTGCGCGAAATCGTCGTAAGCCGGTCGGTACGCCAGGCGCCGCCTGTCCACGCATGCGCACGGCCAACCAGCGTGGTGTTCCGTTCGGTCTGCCGCCCGTGAACGCTGGGTTCGAACCGATGCAACTCGGCGACGCGTTTTGCCCGTGACAGGCACGGGCCGGGGGCTGTAATGGACATTGACGTTCTGCACGCTTTGGCGGGATTGCTCGGTGGCACCGTGCTGGGCGCTTGCGCGCGCTGGGGACGGTTCTGCACGCTGGCGGCGATCGAGGATTTCACGCTGGGGCGCGACAGTCGTCGGTTGGCAACCTGGGGTTTTGCCATCGGGGTGGCGGTGCTCGGCGTGCAGGCCCTGGTTGCCCTCGGCGGCATCTCGCTCGACGCTGTGCCGTACCTCGCCAGCCCCACAAGCCTGTTCGCGAATGCCGTGGGTGGCACCTTGTTCGGGCTGGGCATGGCGCTGGCGGGCACCTGCGGTTATGGCGTGCTCGCGCGGTTGGGCGGCGGTGACTTTCGCGCCTTGATTACTTTACTTGCAATGGCGATTGCCGGTTACGCGGCCATGCGTGGTCTGCTGTCTCCGGCCCGCGAATGGGTGGCCACGGTGGTGCCGCTGACGCCGCCTGCCGCGCAAGCCCTGGATGGGTGGTTGGCCGAGCGCATCGGCATCACTCGGCCAGTGGTCGGAGTCGGTTTGGGTGCGTTGCTGTGTGCGTTGTGTTTGAGTTCACTGCGGTTTCGCGAGCACCGACGCAGCGTGATAACTGGGCTGTTCGTCGGGCTGACCGTGGTGTTCGGTTGGGCCGCGACCACCCTGATTGTCGATCCCTTCGAACCGCGTCCGGTCGAATCCTTTACCTTCACGGCGCCGCTCGGTGACAGCCTGCTCTACATCATGGCTTCAACCGGCATGAACCTGAATTTCGGCATCGGTTCCGTACTGGGTGTCGTGTGCGGCGCGGCGATCGTGACTGGCGCGCTCAAACAGTTTCGCTGGGAGGCCTGTGAAGACGCGCGCGAGATTCGGCGGTTGTTGTTGGGCGGGTTGTTGATGGGATTCGGTGGGGTTTTGGCCTTTGGCTGCACCGTGGGCCAGGGGCTTTCGGCTGCAAGTCTGCTCGCGTGGTCTGCACCGGTGACGCTGCTCGGCATGTACGCGGGCGCGTGGCTCGGGTTGCACTGGTTGGTGGATGGCCAGTTTGGCGCGTCGCTCTGGGAGCGGTTGCGACTGCGCTCGGAATGAGACCCTTGTACGGCAGGTAGTGCGTCAGGCTGGCTCGAAGTGAAACCGGCCTGCACTGTCCCGCGCCGCGTAGCCGAGCCCGCCACGGGTCAGGTGGAAGCCGCTCAGCACCGAGCGTTCAGCGGCGAGCCTCGTCAGCAGATTTGCGCGCGTGTCAGCCGCCAGGGCGGGGTCGAAATCACCCTGTAACGGTTGCCCGGGCTGCGCGAATGACACCGCTTCATCAACCACGACATCGCCCAGTACGACAGCGCTGCTCTGCTCGCGGTGGATGACAAATGAGCAGTGGCCCGGCGTGTGACCGGGTGTCGCGAGTGCTTCAATGCCGGGCGCCACTTCGTCGCCGGCGTTGAACACCTCGAGTCGATCGTCCAGCGCGGTGACCAGTCGGCTGGCTGCACTGGCAAACACCTGCCGGTTTTCCGGCAGCGCCGGCAGGGTGTCCGGGTGGATCCAGTAGTCTCGCTCTGCTGCGTGCATGAGGTAGCGCGCTTCGGGGAACACCGGCTCGTCGAAGTCGTCAAGCACACCCCAGAAGTGGTCGGGGTGGGCGTGGGTGAACAACACATCGGTGACGTCCGCCGGCGCGATACCGGCGTCTTCGAGTGCTGCCACCAACTCGCCGGCGGACGAGACGAAGTTAGGGCCAGCGCCAACGTCGAAGACAACCGTGCGGTCGCCATCGCGCAGCACGGTGATGTTGCAGGGTCGCTCGGTCGGGGTGCTGTCGAGCGCTGCGCCCACTGGCGTGGGGGCGGGCACGCGGAGATGACCGTCGCTGACTGTCATGAGTTCGGCCGAACCGAGTGTGGTGCGAGCCCAGACAGGGGTGACCGGCATGCCGCAAACGGCTGCCCCGATGCAGCCTTGTAAAAACCGGCGTCTAGGGATCGACATCACTGGCCTCGGCGCGTGAAATTACATATCATGATATGCTAATATGTTATAGAAGTTAAGCGTGCTGTATGCGTGCAGCGACAGAGAAGGAGAGTGTGCCGGATGACGCAATCTGACCAGGCCGAGATGGGCCCGAGCAAACCGACCCGCGAGCCGCACGCAGCGGCTGACAGTACTGCAACCGCAGGCAATTCAACCCGTCGGCAGTTTCTCAAGTCAGGCACCGGCGCCCTGGCAGCGGCTGCCGGCGCTGGCGCCGGTGTGGTGCAAGCCGAAACGTCCCCGTTGCCGATTCCGCCCACCAACAAGCAATTGGGTCGCGGTGTCGTGACAACCGCTTACGGCATGCCGTCGAAATTCGAAGCCGACGTGATCCGCCGCAACGTGGAATGGTTGACGCCCGACACCATGGCCTCGATCAGCTTCACGCCGTTGCAGGATCTGCATGGCATCGTCACGCCTGCGGGTGTGCACTTCGAGCGTCACCATGCCGGCGCAGTCGACGTCGACCCTGCAGAACACGTGCTCGCCATCCACGGTATGGTCGATCGCCCGATGAAATTCACTGTCGACGACCTCAAGCGGATGCCGTCCCATACCGCTTTCCACTTTCTCGAATGCCCTGCGAACGGCGCAATGGAATGGCGTGGGGTGCAGATGGAATCTGTGCAATTCACCCACGGGATGATTGCGTGCTCCGAATGGACAGGTGTGCGACTGAGCACCTTGATGGAGCTGGTTGGCGTCGACCCGGCCTCTACCTGGTTCTATGCCGAGGGGGCAGATGGTGCCGGCTTGCAACGTTCGGTGCCGTTGCCCGGTGCAAAAGACCAGTTCGGCAAGCCGCTCTCTGACTTCGACCAGAACAACATCCACAAGGATGTGATGGTCTGTTATGCGCAGAACGGCGAAGCGCTGCGAGCCGAGAACGGTTATCCCATCCGGCTACTGGTGCCGGGGTGCGAGGCAAACATGTCGATCAAATGGCTGCGTCGTCTCAAGTTTGCAGACAAGCCGTTGGTTACCTATCAGGAAACGCGGCACTACACCGAAGTGACAAACGACGGAAAGATCCGGCAGTTCAGCCTCGTCAATGAAGCGAGTTCCGTGATCACCTACCCGAGCCCGGGGCACGCCTTGAGCGGCCCCGGTTTCCATGAAATCCGGGGATTGGCGTGGTCGGGGCGCGGCAAGATCACCGGCGTTGATGTCTCGATCGACGGCGGGCGCAATTGGGAGACCGCGTCACTGGTTGAGCCGGTGATGAACAAATGCCTGACGCGGTTCACTTTCCCGTTCAACTGGGACGGCGCCGAACACCTGATCATGAGCCGAGCAATCGATGAGACCGGCTATGTGCAGCCGACCTTGACGCAACTGCGCGAGGCGCGCGGCACGAACACGATCTACCACAAGAATTCAATACAGGCATGGCACATCGCCGAGACTGGAGAGGTGAGCAATGTTCAAGTGTCTTGATGTGGGCGTGCGCGGTGTCGCGGTCTCCGTTCTTGCTGTGTTATCGGTTGCCGCCAATGCCGATATCACCGGTGTCGGTGAACCGCTCGCCGAGGGTGAGCTGGCGCACTGGGATATCTCGGTCGCCTACGACGGTGACAATCTGCCGCCGGGTGTCGGGACCTTGACCGCCGGTGAAGAGATCTGGTCTGCCAAGTGTGCGATGTGCCACGGTGATTTTGGTGAAGGCCAGAACGGCTACCCGAAAATGCTCGGCGCGGACCTGGACGAATTCCGTCAGACCGCAATCGACCAGGGGTTCAATGTCGAAATCCGAGGGATCAACAACCTCTGGGCGCACGCGCCAACCCTGTTTGACATGATCCG